>NZ_JACARZ010000001.1:0-30105 GCF_013386315.1 Pseudomonas sp. P7779
TAATCGGCATACTGGATCGGCAGTGCCGCCAACGCCGCCGGTTGGCCTTGACTGAAGCCGCGGTATAACTGCATCAGCTCATCGATCATGACCCGCATCGACCAGGCATCCGACACGATGTGGTGCTGGGTCAGGATCAGCACGTGATCTTCAGCGCCCAGTTGCAACAGCTTGACCCGCAGCAACGGCCCACGCTGCAGATCAAAGAGTTGGCGGGTTTCAGTTTCAATCAAGCCGCGCAGGCCAGGGTCATCCAGCCCGGCAGCCGCCGACTCAAGCGCAATCGCCACCGGTGCCGGCGCGTCGACCCGTTGTACGGGACGCTCGTTCTCCAGCACAAACCGGGTACGCAAGCTCTCATGACGCGCCACCAGGGCGTCAAAACACTGTTGCAAGGCCGCCAGGTCAAGGTGTCCGCGCAAACGCAGGGCCGCGGGAATATGGTAGGCGCTGCTGGTGGGCTCCAATTGCCACAAAAACCATTGCCGTTGCTGGGCATATGACAGGGCAAGCGGCTGGTCGCGTGCAACGCGCGGGATGGCCTGTTCAGGAGTCAACGATGCCGGGGCCATCGCCTCGACAAATGCTTGCAGGGTGTTATGGGCGAACAGCAGGCGCAAAGGCACCTGGACTTGCATTTGCTGGCGAATCCGCGAAACCATTTGGGTCGCCAGCAGCGAATGGCCGCCCAGCTCGAAAAAGTTGTCACTCAGGCCAACCCGCGGCACGTTGAGCACCTCGGCCCAGATCGCCGCCACCGCTTGCTGCACCGGTGTCTGCGCAGCCACGTAGGTTTTCTGCCATTGGCTGGCATCGGGCTTGGGCAGTTGCCTGCGGTCCAGCTTGCCATTGGGGGTCAGCGGGAACCTTGGCAACAGCACCATATGCGCCGGCACCATGTAGTCGGGCAAGTTGGCCTTGAGCCGGGCGTTCAGGCTGTCGCGCAGGCGACCCTGGCCGTCGGCATCCAGGCCCTGCCATTCGGCGGCGGGGACCACATACGCCACCAACGCCTGGCCGCCCGGGGCATCCTGGGCCAGTACCGCGGCTTCACGTACAGCGTCCTGCTCCAGCAGGCGCGCTTCGATTTCCCCGAGCTCGATGCGGAAACCGCGAATTTTCACCTGATGGTCGATCCGCCCCAGGTATTCGAGGATACCGTCCGGGCGCTGACGTGCGAGGTCGCCGGTGCGGTAAAGCCGCTCGCCGGTGCTGGAAAACGGATGGGGAACAAAACGTTCGGCGGTCAATCCCGGGCGCTGGAAGTAACCCCGCGCCAGGCCGTCCCCGCCGATCAGCAATTCGCCGGCAACACCATAGGGCACCGGCATCAGGTCTGCACCGACGATGTACAGCGATGTGTTGTCGATTGGCCCGCCCAGCCAAGGTTGCGCAGCCTGCGGACGCAGCCGGTGCAACGCCGACCAGACCGTGGTTTCCGTCGGGCCATAGAGATTCCAGACTTCACCGCCAAGGCCAAGCATGCGCACCGCCAGTTCCTGGGGCAACGCCTCGCCGCCGCACAGGCACGTGCACCCCTGGAGCACGTGGGCCTGTTCATTGTCGAGCAACATGCGCCAGGTCGAGGGAGTCGCCTGCACCACGTTGACCTGTTCGGCGTCGATCAGGGCCAGCACTGCGTACGGGTCCTGCGCCACCTCCTGGCCGGTCAGCACGATGCACGCGCCGACCATCAGGGGTACGTAGATTTCCAGGCCGAAAATATCAAACGAGAACGTGGTCAGTGACAACGCCCGATCCTGGGCGGTCATGCCCGGCACCCTGGCCATGCTTGCGACAAAGTTGGTCAGGGCGCCATGTCGCACCATCACCCCTTTCGGCTGGCCGGTGGAGCCAGACGTGTAGATGACATAAGCCAGGTGCTCCGGATCCAGCCGGGTTGGCAGATCGTCACCGGCATGGCCGTCAAGCCAATTGCCCGGTTGATCCAGCACCAGCGTAGTGACCGTGTCAGGCACCGGGATCTGGCTGAGCAGTGAATGTTGGGTCAGCAACAGGTCGATGCCACTGTCCTCAATCATGTAGGCGAGGCGATCCTGCGGGAACGCGGGATCGAGAGGCAGATAGGCGCCGCCGGCCTTGAGGATTGCCAATAACCCGATCAGCATGTGCGGGCTGCGTTCGACGGCAATGCCCACCAGCACACCCACGCCCACCCCGTGACGTTGCAGCTCCACCGCCAACTGATTGGCCCGGGTATTGAGTTGCCCGTAGCTCAAGCGCTGGCCATTGATGACCAGCGCCTGCGCCTCCGGCGAGCGGGCCACCTGTGCCTCGAACAATCGATGAACATAACCCGCCTGCGGTGTGGCTACCGACGTGCGGACGCAATCGTCGAGCTGCGCTTGGCGCTGTTCAGCGTCAAGCAACGGCAGCTCACCGATGCTTTGTGCCGGGTTCGCGACGATTGCCTGCAGCAGGTTTTGCCAGTGCCCGGCCATCCGCGCAACCGTGTCTGCACCGAACAGATCCGTGGCATAGATCAGCGCCGCAGACAGGCCATCGGGGCGCTCCATGGTTTCCAGGGTCAAGTCGAACTGTGCACTATGGGTATCCCAGCGCAGCCCCTCGACCTTCAATTCACCGGCCGGCCCCTCGCCCGCCGGGCCTTGGGTCTGGTGGTTGAACATCACCTGAAACAGCGGGCTGTGGCTCAGGTTGCGTTGCGGCTGCAAGGCTTCCACCAGTTGCTCGAACGGCAGGTCCTGATGCGCCTGGGCATCCAGCGCAGTCTGCTTGACCTGTTGCAGCAAGGCACTGAAGGAGCCCTGGCTGTCGACCTCACTCTTGAGCACTTGGGTGTTGACGAAAAAGCCGATCAACCCCTCGGTCTCCACCCGGTTACGGTTCGCGGTCGGCACGCCAACCCGAATGTCGTTCTGCCCGCTGTAGCGATGCAGCAAGGCCTGGTAGGAGGCCAGCAGGATCATGAACAGACTGACCCCTTCGCGCTGGGCCATCTGCTTGAGGTCGCAGGCCAGCGCGGCGTCGATATCCAACTCCAGCCGGGCACCGCGATAGCTCATCACGGCCGGGCGGGCAACGTCAGTCGGGAGCTCAAGCACCGGCTGCTCGCCGCCCAGTTGCGCGGTCCAGTATTGCAACTGCCGCTCCCGCTCGCCGGCCTCCATCCAGTGCCGCTGCCAGATGGCGTAGTCGCTGTATTGAATCGGCAACGCTGGCAGTTCCAGGCTCAACCCTCGACTGAACGCGGCGTAACCCTTGACCAACTCCTCGACCATTACCTGCATCGACCAGCCATCGGAAACGATGTGGTGCAAGGTGACAATCAGCACATGGTCATCCGCGCCCAGTTGCAACAGGCACGTACGCAACAAGGGCCCCTGCTGCAAGTCGAACAGCCGGCGCGTCTCGTCTTCGATCAAATGCCGCAGTTGCGCCGCATCCGGCACCTGGGCCAGAGGCTGCACCTGCAGACTTACCGGTGCAGCCTCCTGCACTTGCTGCACCACTTGCTCGCCGTGCACCACGAAGGTGGTACGCAGGCTCTCATGGCGCGCGACCAGCGCACTGAAACTCTGTTGCAGCGCCGCAATGTCCAATGGACCGCGCAAGCGCAGGGCCGTAGGCATGTGATAAGCCGCGCTTTCCGGGTCCAGCTGCCACAAGAACCATTGACGCTCCTGGGCAAAGGACAATGACAACGTGTCGAACTCGGCACTGACAGGCGGAATCGGCAGGTTCGCCGGGGAAACGTCCTCTTCGAGCATTTTCTGCAGGTAAAGACGGCGTTTTTCCAGCGGCAGCGTTATGAAGCGCCTGGCAATACGTTGTGCGACAGCGGTGTCCATCAAACCTCCTCGAATTCATCAAGCAGCGCTTCAAGCTTGCTCAATTTTGACGTGCTCATTGACGTGCCGGTCTGCTCCAGTTGCGCGACAAACGCACCGAGGACCGGAAATTGGAATATCAATTGGGGCGTTAACTTCATGCCCAGTTCGAGCTGCAGGCGCGACACCACATTCACCACCAGCAGCGAATGCCCGCCCAGCTCGAAGAAATCATCCGCCAGACCGACCTGCTCAACGTTGAGCACGCCTTGCCAGATGGCCGCGACCTTGCATTCCAGATCGCTTTGCGGCGCCAGGTAAGCCGAATGCAGCGCGCGGTTATCCGGCGCGGGCAGTGCCTTGCGGTCAAGTTTGCCGTTGGGTGTAAGCGGCAGTTGATCGAGGAAGACCAGATGGGTGGGCACCATGAAGTCCGGCATCTGTTGTGCCAGCCGCGCCTTGAGCTGTTCACTCAAGCGCGCCTCGGCCGCCCTATCCAGGCTGCTGTCCTGGCTGACAAGCCAACCCACCAGGCTCGTGCCGGTCGCCGTTTCCCGAGCCAGCACTACCGCATCTCGTACTTCAGGTTGAGCGTGGAGGCGGGCTTCGATTTCACCCAGCTCAATGCGCAGGCCACGGATTTTCACCTGATGGTCAATCCGGCCGATGTATTCGATTACGCCATTTTCGGCGTGGCGC
Source organism: Pseudomonas sp. P7779 (assembly GCF_013386315.1). Taxonomy (NCBI): domain Bacteria; kingdom Pseudomonadati; phylum Pseudomonadota; class Gammaproteobacteria; order Pseudomonadales; family Pseudomonadaceae; genus Pseudomonas; species Pseudomonas sp. P7779. The sequence continues at coordinate 4,512 of NZ_JACARZ010000001.1, forward strand.
ACCAGGTCGCCGGTGCGATACAGGCGTGCAGCGGCCGACTCGCCAAACGGATCGGGAACGAAGCGCTCGGCGGTCAGCCCTGGACGCTGGTGATAACCACGGGCCAGGGATTCACCACCGATGTACAACTCGCCAATCGCCCCCACGGCGCAAGGCTGCAAGGCGCCGTCCAGCACATAGGTGCGTACGTTGTTGATCGGACGACCGATGGCGATGATTCGCCCGTCGTCTTCGACAGTGGCCGCCACGGCATGGCTGCTGGTATCAATCGTGGCCTCCGTGGGGCCATAAAGATTGCGCAGCTCGCCATCGAAGAGGCCCAGGACCTGGCGGGAAAGGTGCGCACTCAGCGCTTCACCGCCGCACAGCAGCAGGCGCAAGGAGGCCAGGTGTTCACGGGTCGCCAGCGGCAACAGCGCCTGCAGCAACGATGGCGCCATTTGCAGCACACTGATCCCCCAACGCTGCACCTCGACCCACAAGGTGGTCAAGTCCAGGTTCAATTGCGGCGCGGCCAATACCAGTTGCGCGCCGCTCATCAGTGGCAACCAGAACTCCCACACCGAGGCGTCGAAACTGATGGCGGTCTTCTGCAGGACACGGTCACTGTGATCCAGCTTCAGGCAACCCTGCATCCATTCCATATGGTTGCTCAGGGCGCCATGGCGAATCGTCACGCCTTTGGGTTTCCCGGTGGAACCGGAGGTATAGATCACATAGGCGAGGTTCTGGCTGTCGACGGTTACCGAAGGCTCATGCTCGCCGTAGCCATCGAACCGCTCGGGCAGTGCGTCCAGCAGCAGGCAGTCCACGGCCACGTCGGCGAAGTACGGCTGTACGCTGGTTTCGGTCAACAGCAAGGCAATGCCGCTGTCCTCGACCATGTACATCAAGCGATCCTGTGGATAAGCGGGGTCCAGCGGTACATAGGCACCACCGGCCTTGAGGATCGCCAGTAGCCCGACGACCATCTGCACGCTGCGCGGCATGCACAGCCCCACCAACACGTCCGGGCCTACACCCCGCTCGATCAACGCATGAGCCAGGCGATTGGCGCGCAGGTTGAGCTGGGCATAGGTCAGCGACGCTTGATCGGCCAACAGGGCCGGCGCATCAGGCGTGCGTCGAGCCTGGGACTCGAACCATTGATGAACGTGGCGTCGGTCGGTGGCCGGCACTGCCGTGGCATTCCAGTCGCGCAACAGCACGGTGCGCGTCGCCGCGCCAACCAGGTCGATATCGCCCAGGCTACGGTCGGCGGCCAGGCTCACCATCTGTGCGAGCACGTGCTCCACCTGCTCAGCCAGGCGCTGGATTGTATGTGTATGGAACGCAGCATGGGCATAAGTGAAGTGCAGGCTCAGGGTCTCATTGAGATTAACGGCCAGGGTCAACGGGAAATTAGTCTGTTCCTGATTACCCACCGTGCCGAAGCTCAGGCCTGACGGTGCCTGCGCTTGCAGGGCCTCGGCCAGCGGGTAGTTTTCGAACACCAGCAGCGTGTCGAACAGGCCTTCACCGCCCTGCCCGGCCCAGCGCTGAATCTCGAACAGCGGCGTGTGTTCATGCTCGCGCAACGCAACGTTGCGGGCCTGAAGCTGTTGCAGCAGGCTGGTGACCGATTGTTCCGGCCGGGGGCTGGCAATCACCGGCAAGGTATTGATGAACAGGCCTATCTGCTGTTCGACGCCTTTGAGTTCGCCGGGGCGTCCGGACACCGTGGCGCCGAAGGCCACCGTGTCATGCCCGGTGTAATGTTGCAGGAGCAGCAACCAGGCCGCCTGGACCACGGTATTGAGGGTGACCTTTTGCTGGCGGGCGAATTCGCCCAGGCGCTGGGTCTGCTGTTGGGACAGTGAGTGATACAGGCTGGCATGGCTGGTTTCGACAGCCGGCTGCGGCGCGGCGAAACGGTTTTCGGCGAGGCGCGTCGGCGCGTCGAGCGCGTGCAGTTGCGCACGCCAGAACGTTTCACTGGCCTTGGCATCACGCCCTTGCAGCCAGGCGATGTAGTCACGATAGCGGCCCGCCGGGCGCGGCAGCACCTGGCCATCGTAACGTTGCAACACCTCGCCCAGCAGCTGCGAGTTGCTCCAGCCGTCCATCAGAATGTGGTGATGGGTATAAATCAGGTGATAACGCTGTTCAGCGGTCTTGACCAGCACCAGCCGCAGCAGCGGCGCGAGGGCGAAGTCGAAACCCTGGTCGCGCTCGCTGGACGCCAACTCGACGAGGGCCTGCGGGGCATCCGTGCGTGTGCTCCAATCCAGCGCGGTGAAGGGTACGCGCACCTGTTTATGCACCACCTGCACCGGTTGCTCGCTGCCTTCCCAGATGAAACTGCTGCGCAAAATGTCATGGGCGTCGACCGCCGCCTGCCAGGCATCTTCGAAACGCTGTGGGTCGAGACCGTCGATGTCCAGGCACATCTGATTGATGTACTGACCGCTGCCGTGTTCGTACAAGCTGTGGAACAGCATGCCCTGCTGCATCGGCGCCAGCGGGTAGATGTCATCCACCGAACGGGCGGCGAGGCCCAGGTTATCGAGCTGCGGTTGGGTAAAGCTGGCCAGCGGGAAGTCGGAAGGCGTCATGCCATGGTTTGCAGGATCGCAGCAATGACCGATCAACAGAGCCAGTTCCACGGCATAATCGTCGGCCAGTTGCTGGATGGTGGCCTGCTCGAACTGTTGGTGGCTGAACGTCCAGCCCAGGCTCAGTGCGCCATCAAATACCCGCCCGTTGAGGCTCAGCCAATTGCCCAGGGGCGCCATCGCGCTTTGCTCTTCACCGGCGCTTTCGCTGGCCGGGCTGAACAACGCGCCCTGTTCCTTATCGAAGCTGGCGTCGAACTGCCCCAGGTAGTTGAAGGTAATGCGCGGCACCGGCAGCGCTTGCAAGGCTGACCGGCTGGCCTCGTCACCGAGGAAGCGCAGCGCGCCGAAACCCACCCCCTTGTCCGGGATCAATCGCAACCCTTGCTTGATCGACTTGATCGAGTCCCCGAGTGCCGCCGCCGGCGACAACTGGACCGGGAACATACTGGTGAACCACCCCACGGTGCGCGTCAGGTCGATGTTGGCAAACAACTCTTCGCGACCATGGCCTTCAAGCTGGATCAAGGTACTTGCATGCCCGGTCCAACGGCAGACCACCCGCGCCAGGGCGGTCAGCAACAGGTCGTTGACCTGAGTGCGATAGGCGGCTGGCGCTTCCTGCAGCAGTTGCCGCGTCAGGTGTTTGTCCAGGCGCGTATGAACAGTGACGGCCTGGCCGTTCTGTGGGCTCGCCTCGGGGTTGAGGCACGGCAGGTCAGCCGGCGCACCCTGCAGTTGCGCCTGCCAGTAGGCCAACTGCTGCTGCAATTGCGCGCTGCGTGCATGCGCTTGCAACTGTTCGGCAAACGTCTTGACCGAGCTGGTCTTGGCCGGCAATTGCAAGGCTTGCCCGGCGAGCAATTGGTTGTAGGCCGTTTGCAGGTCGTCGAACAGAATCCGCCACGACACACCGTCCACCGCCAGGTGATGGATCACCAGCAACAGCCGCTGGGTGCCATCGTCCAGGGTCGCCAACACGGCGCGCAGCAAGGGTCCGGTTTGCAGGTTCAGGCTGCGCTGGGCTTGATTGGCCAGCACTTCCAGCGCGCCAGCATCGGCCACCGGGCGCACCCATAACAGATCATTGCGCATCGATGCGTCGCGATGGCTGGCACTCCAGCCTTCGGCGCTTTCGTTGAACATCACCCGCAACGCATCGTGATGCAGCACCAGCGCCTGCAATGCTTGCTCCACCAGCGCCGCTTGCAGCGCACGGGCCGGTTGCAGCAGCACCGACTGGTTGTAGTGGTGACGCTGCGGGATGGTGTCGGCAAAGTAAGCCTGTTGAATCGGCAGCAGCAACGCCGGGCCCTGCACCGCAGCCTGATCGATTACCTGCACCGGGTCACCGGTCTGCGCGACAGTCGCCAATGCCTGCACCGTCTGGTGCTGGAACAGGTCTTTTGGACTAAAGCGGATGCCGGACTGCCGGGCGCGGCTGACCACTTGAATCGAGATAATCGAGTCGCCACCCAGTTCGAAGAAGTTGTCGGTGAGACCAACCCGCTCCAGTTTCAGCACGTCTTGCCAGACGGTTGCGATTTGCTGTTCCAGCGCGCTTTGCGGCGCCACGTATTCGTGCTGTACCTGGCTTGCGTCCGGCTGCGGCAGGGCCTTGCGGTCGAGCTTGCCGTTGGCGGTCAGTGGCCATTCATTCAGGAACAGCAGGTGCGTCGGTACCATGTAGTCCGGCAGGTCCGCTTTCAACTGCGCCTTGAGGGCGCCTGCATCCTCGGCACCTTGCGCCGGGATCACGTAAGCCACCAATTGCTGGCCGTTCAGCCCTTCCTGGGCCAAGACCACGGCTTCGCGCACCGCCGCCAGGGCGTTCAGGCGCGCTTCAATTTCACCCAGTTCGATACGGAAGCCACGGATTTTCACCTGATGGTCAATCCGGCCGATGTACTCGATCACCCCGTCGCTGCGGTATTGCGCCAGGTCACCGGTGCGGTACAACCGCGCACCGCTTTCGCCGAACGGGTCGGGAATAAAACGCAGTGCCGTCAGGTCTCCACGCTTCAGGTAGCCCCGGGCCAGGCCGGCGCGGCCAACATACAGCTCACCGATGCAGCCTTTGGCCACCGGGTTCAGTTCACCGTCGAGCAGGTACCACGACAGGTCGGCTATCGGTTCGCCAATCGGGCTGCTGGCGTCCAGCTCAAGATCAGCCACCGACAGCGGACGGTAGGTGACGTGCACCGTGGTTTCGGTGATGCCGTACATGTTGATCAGCTGTGGCGCGCTGTCGCCAAACCGTTCGAACCATGGGCGCAGGCTCTTGACGTCCAGCGCCTCGCCGCCGAATACCACGTAGCGCAGGGCATTGGCCCGGGAGTCGGTACAAGCCACGTGCATCAACTGCTTGAACGCCGACGGCGTCTGGTTGAGCACTGTGACGCCCGCGTCGCACAACAGGTCGAGGAATTCCTGGGGCGAGCGGCTGACGTCGTACGGCACGATCAGCAGTTCGCCACCGTGCAGCAGTGCGCCGAAAATTTCCCAGACCGAGAAGTCGAAAGCATAGGAATGAAACAGGCTCCAGACGTCCTGCGGGCCGAAGCCGAACCACGGTTCAGTGGCCGCGAACAGACGCAGGATATTGTGGTGCGCGAGCAAGGTGCCTTTGGGGTTGCCGGTGGAACCGGAGGTGTAGATCACGTAGGCGAGGTTCGAAGGATCCACGACGACTTGCGGGTCGCTGTCGGCAAAGGCGCTGACGTCGGTATCCAGCAGCAGGGTTTTCACGCCGTCAGGCACCGGTAATTGACCGGCCAGCGACGCCTGGGCCAGCAGCAGCTGGATGCCGCTGTCTTGCATCATGTAGGCCAGGCGGTCCTGCGGGTAGGTTGGGTCGAGCGGCACATAGGCGCCGCCGGCCTTGAGGATCGCCAGCAGGCCGACGATCATCTCGATACCCCGCTCCGCGGCCAGGCCCACCAGCACGTCCGGCCCCACGCCGTGAGCGATCAACTGATGCGCACGGCGGTTGGCCTGAGCATTCAGTTCAGCGTAGGTCAGCGTCTGGCCGTTGCAACGCAGGGCCACGGCGTCAGGCCGTTGACGGGCCTGCTCGGCGATCAGTTGATGGGCGCAGGTGTCGCTTGGGAAGCTGCGCGGGCCGGGGTTCCACTGGGCGATGTTGTGCTGTTGCTCGGTCGCGTCCAGCAGCGGCAATTCCCCGATGCGCCGTTGCGGGTCGGCGACGATACCTTGCAGCAGGTTCAGCCAGTGAGCGGCCATACGCTGTGCAGTGCTTGCGTCGAACAGGTCGGTGGCGTAAGTGAGGGTTGCACTGAGCTCGCCGTCGGCGTCCAGGGTGTCGAGGGTCAAGTCGAACTGGGCGGTACGGCTTTCCCACTCCTGGGCCTTGATCACCAGCCCCGGCAGTTGCGGGATGGCTTGGCGGCCGGCGCTCTGGTGGTTGTACAACACCTGGAACAACGGGCTATGGCTCAGGTTGCGCTCAGGGCGCAAGGCTTCGACCAATTGCTCGAACGGTAGGTCCTGATGCGCCTCGGCGCCCAGTGCCGCCGTCTTGACCTGTTGCAGCAGTTCGCTGAAGCGCTGCTGCGGATCGACTTCAGCCTTGAGCACCTGGGTATTGACGAAGAACCCGATCAGGCCTTCGGTCTCGACCCGGTTGCGGTTGGCAATCGGTACGCCCACGCGGATGTCCGACTGGCCGCTGTAACGGTGCAGCAGGCCCTGGAACGAAGCCAGCAACAGCATGAACAGGCTGCAACCTTCACCCAGGGCCAGTTGCCGCAGCTGTTGGCCCAATGCCTGCGGTAACTGGACGGCCAGACGGGCGCCGGCAAAGCTCTGGCGTGCCGGTCGCGGACGGTCCGCAGGCAGCTCCAGCAATGGCTGTTCAGCGCCGAGGACGTTGGTCCAGTAAGCCAGCTGCCGCTCACGCTCACCGGCGTCCATCCATTGGCGTTGCCACACCGCGTAATCGGCATACTGGATCGGTAACTCCACCGGTTCAACCGATCCACCCTGGCTATAGGCGGCATAACGCTCAATCAGTTCCTGCACCAGCACCTGCATCGACCAGCCATCGGAGACGATGTGATGCTGGGTCAGCACCAGCACCTGTTCATCGGCGGCCACCTGCAGCAGCCCGACCCGCAGCAGCGGACCGTTCTGCAGGTCGAACGGCCGGCTGATCTGATCGCGAACAAACGCCTGGATCTGCTCGGCCTGGTTGGCCGAGGTCAGGTCGAGAAACTGCGGCGTCAGCAGCGGACCGGACTCGGCATGGATAACCTGGAACGCACGCTCGTCCTTCTGGACAAAGGTCGTGCGCAAACTCTCGTGACGCTGCACCAGTGCGCTTAAGCTGCGTTGCAACGCCTTCAAATCCAGGTGGCCATGAATCCGTAGCGCCGCAGGGATGTGGTACGCCGCACTGGAGGGCTCCATTTGCCAAAGGAACCACTGGCGCTGCTGGGCGTAGGACAGGGGCAACGGTTGATCACGCGGCACCCTTGGAATGCGCGCAGGCATCGCCGCCTGGATTGGCTCAAGCGCAGCCACGCAAGCCTTGAGGCTGGCGTTTTCGAACAGCTTGCGCAGTTGCAGGTTCATGCCGAGGTGTTGGCGGATGCGCGACACCATCTGCGTAGCCAGCAATGAATGGCCACCCAGTTCGAAGAAGTTGTCGGTGAGGCCAACCCGCTCCAGTTTCAGCACGTCTTGCCAGACAGTTGCGATTTGCTGTTCCAGCGCGCTTTGCGGCGCCACGTATTCGTGCTGTACCTGGCTTGCGTCCGGCTGCGGCAGGGCCTTGCGGTCGAGCTTGCCGTTGGCGGTCAGTGGCCATTCATTCAGGAACAGCAGGTGCGTCGGTACCATGTAGTCCGGCAGGTCCGCTTTCAACTGCGCCTTGAGGGCGCCTGCATCCTCGGCGCCTTGCGCCGGGATCACGTAAGCCACCAATTGCTGGCCGTTCAGCCCTTCCTGGGCCAAGACCACGGCTTCGCGCACCGCCGCCAGGGCGTTCAGGCGCGCTTCAATTTCACCCAGTTCGATACGGAAGCCACGGATTTTCACCTGATGGTCAATCCGGCCGATGTACTCGATCACCCCGTCGCTGCGGTATTGCGCCAGGTCACCGGTGCGGTACAACCGCGCACCGCTTTCGCCGAACGGGTCGGGAATAAAACGCAGTGCCGTCAGGTCGCCACGCTTCAGGTAGCCCCGGGCCAGGCCGGCACGGCCAACATACAGCTCACCGATGCAGCCTTTGGCCACCGGGTTCAGTTCACCGTCGAGCAGGTACCACGACAGGTCGGCTATCGGTTCGCCAATCGGGCTGCTGGCGTCCAGCTCGAGATCAGCCACCGACAACGGACGGTAGGTGACGTGCACCGTGGTTTCGGTGATGCCGTACATGTTGATCAGCTGTGGCGCGCTGTCGCCAAACCGTTCGAACCATGGGCGCAGGCTCTTGACGTCCAGCGCCTCGCCGCCGAATACCACGTAGCGCAGGGCATTGGCCCGTGAGTCGGCACAAGCCACGTGCATCAACTGTTTGAACGCCGACGGCGTCTGGTTGAGCACCGTGACGCCCGCGTCGCACAACAGGTCGAGGAATTCCTGGGGCGAGCGGCTGACGTCGTACGGCACGATCAGCAGCTCGCCACCGTGCAGCAGTGCGCCGAAAATTTCCCAGACCGAGAAGTCGAAAGCATAGGAATGAAACAGGCTCCAGACGTCCTGCGGGCCGAAACCGAACCACGGTTCAGTGGCCGCGAACAGACGCAGGATGTTGTGGTGCGCAAGCAAGGTGCCTTTGGGGTTGCCGGTGGAACCGGAGGTGTAGATCACGTAGGCGAGGTTCGAAGGATCCACGACGACTTGCGGGTCGCTGTCGGCAAAGGCGCTGACGTCGGTATCCAGCAGCAGGGTTTTCACGCCGTCAGGCACCGGTAATTGACCGGTCAGCGACGCCTGGGCCAGCAGCAGCTGGATGCCGCTGTCTTGCATCATGTAGGCCAGGCGGTCCTGCGGGTAGGTTGGGTCGAGCGGCACATAGGCGCCGCCGGCCTTGAGGATCGCCAGCAGCCCGACGATCATCTCGATACCCCGCTCCGCGGCCAGGCCCACCAGCACGTCCGGCCCCACGCCGTGAGCGATCAACTGATGCGCACGGCGGTTGGCCTGGGCATTCAGTTCGGCGTAGGTCAGGGTCTGGCCGTTGCAACGCAGGGCCACGGCGTCAGGCCGTTGACGGGCCTGCTCGGCGATCAGTTGATGGGCGCAGGTGTCGCTTGGGAAGCTGCGCGGGCCGGGGTTCCACTGGGCGATGTTGTGCTGTTGCTCGGTCGCGTCCAGCAGCGGCAATTCCCCGATGCGCCGTTGCGGGTCGGCGACGATGCCTTGCAGCAAGTTCAGCCAGTGAGCGGCCAGGCGTTCGATGGTGCCAGTGTCGAATAAATCAGTGGCATAGGTGAATGTGGCGGCCAATGCGCCCTGGGTCTCGTGCGTGCCAAGGGTCAGATCGAATTGCGCCGTGTGCGAGCTCCAATCCAGGCTCTCGACATGCAAGCCTGGCAGTTGCAACGCTTGGGCGGCATCGCCGCTCTGGTGATTGAACATCACCTGGAACAACGGACTGTGACTCATGTGTCGGTCCGGTGCGAGGGCTTGCACCAATTGCTCGAACGGCAAATCCTGGTGAGCCTGGGCGCCCAACGAAGCCTGCTTGACCTGCGCCAGCAATTGATCGAAAGGCATTGCCCCCTGAATCCGCGCATCCAGCACCTGGGTATTGACGAAGAAACCAATCAGGCCTTCGGTTTCAAGACGGTTGCGGTTGGCCACCGGCACGCCCACGCGGATGTCCGACTGGCCGCTGTAACGGTGCAGCAATACCTGGAATGAGGCGAGCAACAGCATGAACAAGGTGCAGCCTTCGCGCTGGGCCACGCGCTTGAGGCGTTCGGTCAGCCCGGCATCGATGGCGAGGTCCAGCCGCGCACCGCGATAACTCTGCACCGCCGGACGGGCGCGGTCAGCAGGCAAAGGCAGCACTTCACCGCCATCACCCAGGCGTTCGGTCCAGTAACCCAATTGCCGCGCAAGCTCGCCGGCTTCCATCCATTTGCGCTGCCAGATCGCATAGTCGGCGTATTGAATCGGCAGCGCCTGCAGGTCCGGCGCCTGGCCGGTGCTGTGGGCAGCATAGAGTTTGACCAGGTCGTGAACCATGATCTGCGCCGATGCGCCGTCACAAATGATGTGGTGCTGGGTGAGCACCAGCACGTGGTCGTCCGGTGCCAGTTGCAACAGCTTGACCCGCAACAGCGGGCCCTGCTGCAAGTCGAACAGCGCAGTGATTTCAGTGTCAATCAACGCCTTGAGCGCTGCGGCGTCCGGCACCGCTTCCAGCACCACCGTCGTGACCGGCAGGCTCAGGCATGCGTGCGCAACCTGCAGCGGCCCTTCCGGCCCGTCGACAAACACCGTACGCAGCACCTCATGGCGCTCCAGCAATGCATCGAAGCTGCGCTGCAACGCCGCCACGTCCAGTGCACCGCGCAACCGCAGCGCCGTCGGCACATGGTAGGCCGCGCTGTGAGGGTCCAATTGCCAGAGGAACCACTGGCGCTCCTGGGCGTAGGACAGGCCGATATGCTCGAACTCGTCACGCATCGCCGGAATCGGCAACGCGGCAAAACTCATGTTTTTGCTGTGCAGCTTTTGCAGGAACGCTTGCCGTTGGGCGAGCGGCAAACGGATGAATCGCTGAACCAGAGACAGGTTATCGAGCTGAGTCATTTTCAAAGGGTCTCCAGGTCTGCCAGGAAATCATGCATCTCACTCAAGTCTTCGCTGGAGTGAGGTGTCAGGTGCACCGCCAGTTGCGCGGCGTACTCCGACAGCGATGGGGTTCGAAATAAAAGGTCCAGGGGCACGGCTGCGCCTTGCTCCATTTGCAGGCGGGCTGTCGCTTGGGTCGCCAGCAAGGAATGCCCGCCCAATTCAAAGAAGTTGTCGTCGCGCCCTACCCGCGCAAGCTTGAGCACCTCTTGCCAGATCTGTGCGACGCTCTGCTCAAGCGCCCCTTGCGGCGCCACATAGGCCCGCAGCAACTGATTGGCGTCGGGCAGCGGCAAGGCTTTGCGGTCCAGCTTGCCGTTGGGCGTCAGCGGGAAGCGCTCAAGCAGCATCCAGTGCGCCGGAATCATGTAGTCCGGCAGGTCGCAGGCAAGCCGCGCCTTCAGCTCGTCGCGCAGCGCCACCAGCGACTGCGCCTCGGCCGCCTCAGTACCGGCCGCAATCAGGTAGGCCACCAACTGCGTGCCACCCGGCCCTTGCTGAGGCACCACCACCGCCTCGCGGATCGCGTCCTGCGCCAACAGGCACGCTTCGATCTCTCCCAACTCGATGCGATAGCCACGAATTTTCACCTGGTGGTCTGCCCGGCCGATGTACTCGATCACACCGTCGACGCGATGTCGTGCAAGGTCACCGGTGCGGTACAGCCGTGTGCCATTGCCAAATGGATCCGGCAGGAAGCGTTCGGCGGTGAGCGCCGGCCGCTCGTGGTACCCGCGCGCCAGGCCATCACCGCCAATCAGCAATTCACCGATCAACCCGACAGGGTTCGGCGCGAAGTGCTCGCCGACGATGTACAGCGAGGTGTTGGCAATCGGCCGGCCGAGGTAAGGCAAGCGCTTGTCTGTGGTCAGTGGATAAGCCGCCGACCAGATCGTGGTTTCCGTGGGCCCATAGAGGTTCCAGACCGGGCCTGCGACCGCCAGCAAGCGCTCGGCCAGGTCCTCGGCCAATGCCTCGCCGCCACACAGGCATGTGCGTCCGGCAAGACGCTCGGCCATGGGATGCTCAAGCAACATGCGCCACGTCGATGGCGTGGCCTGCACGATACTGACCTGCTGCTGTTCGATAATCCCCAGCAATGCTTCAGGGTCGTGGGCGCTCTGTTTGTCCACCAGCACCACGGCCGCACCGCTGAACAGCGCGCCGTACAGTTCCAGGCCGAAAATATCGAACGAGAAGGTGGTCAGCGACAGCAGGCGGTCACTTGCCTCGATGCCTGGTTCGCGGGCCATGCTGGCAACGAAATTCACCAGGGCACCATGGCGTACCATCACACCCTTGGGCTTGCCGGTAGAGCCCGAGGTATAAATGGCGTAGCACAGGTTATCGCCGTCCACCGACACCTGCGGATTGGCCGCCTGTTCAGGGCTGACCGATTCATCCATTTCACTCGCCAAGACGGTGTGCACCCCTGCCGGAATCGGCAACTGGCGCAGCAACGATGCCTGGGTCAGAAGCAACTGCAACCCACTGTCTTCAATCATGTGGGCCAGGCGATCCACCGGATAGTGCGGATCGAGCGGCACGTAGGCGCCACCGGCCTTGAGGATCGCCAGCAGCCCGACGATCATGTCCACCCCACGCTCAAGGGCGATACCCACCGGTTGGTCAGCGCCGACACCGAGTTCAATCAAACGATGCGCCAGGCGATTGGCCTGGGTATTGAGTTGAGCGTAGGTCAGCGCCTGATCAGCAAACAGCAGCGCCGTGGCATCCGGCGTCTGCCGTGCCCGCGCCTCAAACAGACGATGAATGCAGTGCTCGCCCGGGTAGACGCTTGCGGTGGCGTTCCAGTCCTGCAATTGCTGGCGGGTTTCACTCGGGTCCAACAGCGTGAGGTCACCCAGTGGGCGTGCGGCATCGCTGCTCATTTGCAGCAGAAGACGCTTGAGGTGCACGCCGATCTGCTCCACCGACACAGGTGTGAAGCTCGCACATTGATAGCTGAACTGCACGGTCAGCTCGGCGCCCAGGCCCACCAGCAGGGTCAGCGGGTAGTTGGTTTGCTCCAGATTGCCCACGGCACCAAAGCGCAGACCCTGAGGCGAACCTTTCTCCAGGGCTTCTGAAATCGGATAGTTCTCAAACACCAGGATGTTGTCGAACAGCGCTTCACCACCCTGCCCCGCCCAGCGCTGGATATCGAACAACGCGGTGTGCTCGAAGTCCCGCAACGCCAGGTTCTGCGCCTGGACGCTGTGCAGCCAATCCCCCAGGCTCTGCTCGGAGCGCGGGCTGGCAATGACCGGCAAGGTGTTGATGAACAGGCCAATCTGTTGCTCGACGCCTGCCAGGTCCGCCGGGCGCCCCGACACGGTTGCGCCGAAGGCGACGCAGGACTTTGCGCTGTAACGCTGTAACAGCAACAGCCACGCAGCCTGGACCACAGTGTTGACGGTGACTTTCGCCTCTCGGGCAAAGTCGCCCAGACGGCGCGTTTGCTGCTCATCGAGGTGCAGGTGGTGGTGAGCGTAAAGGTGGGTGGCGATGCCCTGCGCCGGACGGGCAAACATCTGCGCCAGGCGAATCGGTTCATCCAGGGCGTGCAACTGCCCCTTCCAGAACGCTTCGCCGAGCGATGCGTCCTGCCGCTTCAGCCACGCGATGTAATCACGATACCGGCCAACGGGTCGTGCCACGGTTTCTGCGCTGTAGTGCTGTAACACTTCGCCGAGCAACTGCGCGCTGCTCCAGCCATCCATCAGGATGTGATGGTTGGTGTAGATCAGGTGATGACGATCAGTTGCCGTGCGTACCAGTACCAGGCGCATCAAGGGCGCGCAGTTCAGGTCCAGGCCTTGGGCGCGCTCTTCATCGGCAAGGGTTTGCAGTGCCGCATCCCGATCGGCGTGACCGCTCCAGTCGAGCACACGGAACGGCACCTGCACTTGACGCTGTACCACCTGCATCGGTTGTTCAAGATTGCCTTGCCAGATGAACCCGGTACGCAGGATGTCATGGGCATCCACCACGGCTTGCCAGGCCGCGCGGAAGCGTTGCGGATCGACGCCATCGATATCCAGGCGCATCTGGTTGATGTAATCGCCATTCCCCTGTTCGAGCAAGGTGTGGAACAGCATGCCCTGCTGCATCGGTGACAACGGGTAGATGTCGTCGATGCCTTGAGGTTCGAGCACCAGCGCATCGAGTTGGGCCTGAGACAGTTGCGCCAACGGGAAATCCGACGGCGTCACTCCCCGGTTGGCGTTGTCGCAGCAATGGCCGATCAGCGCCGTCAGTTCTTGCACATAGTCGTCGGCCAGGCGCTGGATGGTCGCGGCATCGAACATCGCGCCGCTGTAGGTCCAGCTCAGGTCCAGTTCACCACCGAAGACTTTGCTGTTGAGCGCCAGCGGGTTGCCGAGCGGCCCCAGCAGGTTGACTTCTTCACCGCCGGATTCGCCGGTCGGCACAAACAGGGCGTCGTCGGCGGTATCGAAGCTGGCGTCGAACTGACCGAGATAGTTGAAGGTCAGGCACGGTAGAGGCAAGGCTTGCAGAGACTCCCGTGTCTGTTCATCGCCCAGGTACGCCAGTGCGCCGAAGCCGATGCCCCTATGCGGAATTGCCCGCAGTTGCTCCTTGATCTGCTTGAGCGACCCAGCGAGATCCGCAACCGGCGACAGCCGCGCCGGGAACACGCTGGTGAACCAGCCCACGGTACGGGTCAGGTCGATGTGCTCGAACACGTCTTCGCGACCGTGCCCCTCAAGCAACACCAACGCATTGTCGTCACCGGTCCAGCGCGTTATCACCCGCGCCAGCGCGGTCAGCAATACGTCGTTGACCTGGGTGCGATAGGCCGCCGGCGCATCCTGCAACAGCTGGCGGGTCAGGGCCCGGTCCAGCTTGCTACGAAAGGTCAGGGCCTGATCATGTTGCTGCCCGCCGTTCGGACGGTCATACGGCAAGGCTGGCGAAGCGTCCTGCAACTGTTGTTGCCAGAAACCCAGCTCGGCCTGCAGCGCAGGGGTTGTGGCGTAGCCCTGCAATGCCGCCGCCCAGGCCTTGACCGCACTGGTCCTGGCCGGCAACTGCACACCTGCGCCTGAAAGGATTTGCCGGTAGGCGTTCTGCAGATCCTCGAACAGAATCCGCCACGACACGCCATCGACCACCAGGTGATGGATAATCAGCAACAGCCGTTGAGTGCCGTCCGCCAGGTTCGCCAGCACCGCGCGTATCAGCGAACCACCGTTCAATTGCAGGCTGCGCTGGGCCTCGTCACCCAGTGCCTCAAGGGCTGCGAGGTCCGCGACCTCCACTGGCCACAGAAGCGTTTGATCCGTGTGCGCCGCGACGTCACGGTAGTGTGCCGACCAGCCGCCAGCCCGTTCGACGAAATCCAGGCGCAAGCTGTCGTGATGCGCCACCAAAGCCTCCAGCGCCTGCTCCAGTGCGTGTGCATCCAGTGCCTGCGCCGGCTTGAGCATCACCGACTGGTTCCAGTGGTGACGATCGGGAATTTCCTGAGCGAAGAATTGTTGATGAATCGGCAACAGCACCGTGGTGCCGGTTGCCGGTCGCTGATCGATCGACGGCAGCGTCCCACCGGTCTGTGCGACCACGGCCAGCGCCTGGATGCTCTGGTGCTGGAACAGGTCTTTGGGGCTGAAGCGAATCCCCGCCTGCCGCGCACGGCTGACCACCTGGATCGAAATGATCGAATCGCCACCCAGTTCGAAGAAGTTGTCGCTGATGCCCACCTGCCCAAGCTTGAGCACGTCTTGCCAGATCGTCGCCAGTTGCTGCTCCAGCGCGTTGCGCGGAGCGACGTAGGCTTGTTGCAGTTGACTGACATCCGGTTTGGGCAGGTTCTTGCGATCCAGCTTGCCGTTCGGTGTCAGCGGCATGCGTTCCAGAGACAAGACATACGCCGGCACCATATGCGCCGGCAATGAAGCCTGGAGCTGCGCACGCAGGTCTTCGCTGAAACCGGCACGGGTTGAATCGCCGACCACGTATGCCACCAGGCGCTTGCCGCTGCCGGCGCTGCCTTCCTGGGCCACGACCACCGCTTCGCGCACACCCTGAAGGGCTTGCAGCGCCGCTTCGACCTCACCCAGCTCGATGCGGAAGCCGCGAATCTTCACCTGATTGTCGATACGATCCAGATAGTCGAACGTGCCGTCGGCGCGCTGGCGCACCAGGTCGCCTGTGCGGTAAAGCAGGCCGCCAGCGGCGCTGAACGGGTCAGCGACAAAACGCTCGGCGGTCAGCCCCGGTCGGTTGAGGTACCCACGGGCCAGGCCGGTGCCCCCCAGATACAGCTCACCGGCCATGCCTTGGGGCAACAGGTTCAGGTCGGCGTCGAGCACATAGGCGCTGCGGTCACCGATGCGGCTGCCGATCGGCGCGTAGGCAGCACCGCACGGCACCTCGCGACCGGCCTTCCAGATCAGCGGGGTGACCACGGTTTCGGTCGGGCCGTAGCCGTTGATGATGTAGTCCGGATCGAGCGCACGCTTGACCCGCTCGAAACTGGCGTTCGGCACCGCGTCACCGCCAAAGCAATAGATGCGCACCTTCGGTGGATTGCCGACTCGCTCGGCATGTTCGGCCAGTTGTTGCAGGTACACCGGCGGGAACGCGACCACGGTCACGCCGTGTTCGATCATGGCGTTGTAGGTCTGCTCCGGCGTCCACAGCGCGTCGTCGCGAATCAGCAGCGAAGCCCCGTGAGTCAGGCTGGTCAGCCAGCGCTCGTGGGCACCGTCGAAGGCGAACGACATGAAGTGGAACTCACAGTCGCTGTCGCGCATGTCATAGCGCTGGCCGATGGCCTGGCAATGCATGGCCAATGGACCGTGGGCAACGCTGACGCCTTTCGGATTGCCAGTGGAGCCGGAGGTGTAGATCACATACGCAAGGTTGTGCGGGTCGAGCTGCACCGAGGGTGCCTTGATCGACTGCTCACGCAGGTCGAGACGGTCCAGCTCCAGCAAGGGTACCGATTCGGCAACCGCCAGCTGCGCCGACACCGACGAATCGCTGATCAGCAGCGCCAGCCCCGAATCCTCGATCAGGTAGGCCAGGCGCTCGCGCGGGTAGTGGGTGTCCAGCGGCACATAAGCGCCGCCGGCCTTGAGCACCGCCAGCAACGCCACAATTACCGACTCGCTGCGCGGCAACGCCACACCCACACGGGTTTCAGCGCCAACGCCGCGGGCGATCAGCGCGTGGGCCAGTTGGTTGGCGCGCTGGTCGATTTCACCGTAGCTGAACTGCCGATCGTTGAAAATCACCGCTGTGCGTTGCGGGCGCTCGGCCGCCAGGGTGGCAATGCGCTGATGCACGCCGATGTCCACCGGGTACGGCTGTGGATGGTTCTGCGCTTGCTGGCGGGCCTGTTCGTCGCGGCTTGCCAGGGCGATTTCACCCAGGTTGCGTTCTGCCGACTCGGCAAACTGCTCAAGCAGTTGCAGCAAATGCGCACTGATGCCTTCGACCACCTCGCTCGCGAATTGGCCGCGGTCGAAGCTGTAATGCAACGCCAGCTGCCGGCCGAGGGTCACCGCCACGCTCAGCGCGTAGTGCGTCTGCTCCAGGTTGCCCACATCGCCGAACACCAGCCCCTGCCCGGCCTGGCTCAGCGCCTGGGCTACCGGATAGTTTTCGAACACCAGGATATTGTCGAACAGCGCTTCACCGCCCTGCCCGGCCCAACGTTGGATGTCCGCCAGCGGCGTGTGTTCGAAGTCACGCAGGCTGAGATTCTGCGCCTGCACCGTTTGCAACCATTGGCCGACGCTTTGATCGGGACGCGGTGCGCCGATCACCGGGAGGGTGTTGATGAACAGGCCGACCTGTTGCTCGATGCCGGGCAAGTCTGCCGGACGTCCAGCCACGGTCGCGCCGAACGCCACCGCTTCGTGCCCGGTATAGCGTTGCAGTAATAGCAGCCACGCGGCTTGCACGAGGGTGTTGACGGTGATTTTCTGCTGGCGGGCAAACGCTTCCAGCGCCTGGGTGCGTTGCTCGTCCAGCGTCAGGTAATGGTCGCCGTGACCGCTCTGGTGCGCGCCTGCGGTGGCCGCGCGGGCCAGCCGGGTCGGCGCTTGCAGCGCGACCAGTTGTTCGCTCCAGAAGTCCCGGCTCAACTGGGCGTCCTGACGTTGCAGCCAGGCGATGTAGTCGCGATAGCGGCCGCCGGCATTCGCCGGTGTGCGGCCGCTATAGCGCTGCAATACTTCGCCGAGCAACTGCGAGTTGCTCCAGCCGTCCATCAGGATGTGGTGATGGGTGTAAATCAGGTGCCATTGGTCACTGCCGGTCTGCACCAGTACCAGGCGCAGCAGGGGCGCACAGGCCAGGTCAAACCCTTGCGCTCGCTCGGCATCGGCCAGCGCCGCGAGGGCCGCCGGCTGATCGTCGCGGTCCCGCCAATCCAGGGTGGCGAACGGCAGTTGCACCTGCTTGTGCACGATCTGCAGCGGTTGCGCCAGCTCGCCCTGCCAGACGAAACCGCTGCGCAGGATGTCTTGCGCATCGACGGTGGCCTGCCAAGCGGCGCGGAAACGCTCGGGATCCAGGCCCTGCACGTCGACGCGCAACTGGTTGATGTACTCACCCGCCGCCTGTTCGTACAGGGTATGGAACAGCAACCCTTGCTGCATGGGCGACAGCGGATAGAGATCGTCGAGCTGACCGGCCGGCACCGGCAGCGCATCCAGTTGCGCCTGGGTCACCCGCGCCAGCGGGAAGTCCGATGGCGTGGCTTGCGCGGCCGGCAAGGTGCAGCAGTGTTCGATCAGTGCATGCAGCTCGCTGGCATAGCGGTCCACCAGTTGCTGCACTGTCGCGCTGTCGAACATCTCGCGGCTGAAGCCCCAGCTCATCGACAGTTCGCCGCCATAGACCTGGCCTTCAACCGTCAGCCAGTTGGCCAATGGTGCCGCCAGATCCTGTGCCACACCGCTGGTTTCGGCAGACGGCACAAACAAGGCCGCGTCGTCGAACTGACGGTCGAACTGGCCCAGGTAGTTGAAGGTGATCCGCGGTGGCGCCAGTGCCGCCAGCTCGGCGCGTACTGCCGGGGACGCCAGATGACGCAGCACGCCATAGCCCAGGCCTTTGTCCGGCACCGCGCGCAGTTGCTCCTTGATCGACTTGATCGAACCGTCGAGGTCATCGCGGGCGGTGAGGTTGACCGCGAACAGGCTGGTGAACCAACCCACGGTGCGACTCAGGTCGATGTCATCGAACAGGTCTTCGCGGCCATGGCCTTCAAGCTCGATCAGCGTGCCCGCCTGACCGCTCCAGCGACTGATGGTGCGGGCCAACGCGGTGAGCAGCAGGTCATTGACCTGCGTGCGGTACGCGGCGGGCGCCTGTTGCAGCAACTGACGGGTCCGTGCGGCGTCGAGTCGCCACTCGATTTTTTCACCCTGCGCATTTTGCAGGCTGGCGTCAGGTCGGTCGCACGGCAGATCCTTCGCATCCTGATGCTGGATTTTCCAGTACATCAGTTGTTCATCGAAGCGCTGCGCTTGCTGTTCGAGCCGCGCAGTCCAGTACTGGAATGCACTGGTTTTCGGCGGCAGCTCAATGCCGCCGCCTGCCGCCAATTGTTCGTAAGCCTGCTGCAGATCTTCCAGTAATACGCGCCAGGACACACCGTCGACCACCAGGTGGTGAACGATCAGCGCCAGGCGCTGGCTGCCATCGACCAGCGTGACCAGCAAGGCTCGCAACAGCGGGCCGTTTTGCAGGTCAAGGCTGCGCTGCGCCTCGTTGCACAAGGTATTCAAGTGTTCCGCCGACTCGGCATCGCGTAGCCACAGATCAGCGCTGGCCACTGGAGCATCGTGTTTTTGCTGCCAGCCCTCGGTGCTTTCGGTAAAACGCAGGCGCAAGGCATCGTGGTGATTGATGATGTGCGTCAGCGCTGTATCGAGCCACTGCGCATTCAAGGCCTCACGGGGAGTCAGCAGCAGCGATTGGTTCCAGTGTTCGCGCACCGGCATCCCGCGGCTGAAGAAATGCTGCTGGATCGGCCCGAGCACGGCATCACCGCTCACCGGCCCCTGATCCACCGCCGAGCGTTTATCGAGGGTGGCGACCAGTGCCAGGCTGCGCACGGTCTGGTACTGGAACAGGTCACGCGGGCTGACGCGGATGCCGGCCTGCCGCGCACGGCTGACCACCTGGATGGAGATGATCGAATCGCCGCCCAGCTCGAAGAAGTTGTCTTCGAGGCCGACGCGCTCAAGACCGAGCACATCCTCCCAGATCGCCGCCAGGGCTTTTTGCAATGCATCCTGTGGCGCCACAAACGCCTGCTGCGGCGCAGCGTCCGGCAACGGCAAGGCCTTGCGGTCGAGCTTGCCGTTGGCGGTCACCGGCAATTTCACCAGCGGCATCAGGTGGGTGGGCACCATGTATTCCGGCAGGCTGTTCAACAGCCACGCCTTGAGCTCCGGTTGCCACGGCGTGGCAGGCTCGCCTCCCTCCAGCACCAGGTAAGCAACCAACTGTTTGCCCCCCTGCACCAGCACCACGGCCTCGCGCACCAGCGGGTGTTGCATCAGGCGGGTCTCGATTTCACCCAGCTCGATACGCAGGCCGCGCAGCTTGACCTGATGATCGAGGCGGCCGAGGTATTCGATCACACCGTCGGCGCGCTGGCGCACCCGGTCGCCGGTCCGGTACAGCCGCGCACCGTCATTGAACGGGCACGGCACAAAACGCTCGGCGGTGAGCGCCGCGCGGCGGTGGTAACTGCGGGCCAGCCCGGTGCCACCGAGGTAAAGCTCACCGCTGACGCCTGCCGGCACAGGGTTGAGTTGCGCGTCGAGGATGTAGGTTCCCAGATTGGCAATGGGGCGGCCGATGGGCACGCTGTCGGCACCTTCGTCGATGCAGGTCCAATGGGTGACGTCGATGGCCGCTTCAGTCGGGCCGTAGAGGTTGTACAACCCGGCGCCCGGAAGCTTGGCGAACACCTGCAACTGCGCATCCAGCGCCAGCGCCTCGCCACTGCATACGATGCGCTTGAGGCTGGCGCAGGCCTGCACGCCCGGCTCGTGGATAAATGCCTGCAGCATCGACGGTACAAAGTGCAGCGTGGTGATAGCGTGTTCGCCAATGGTCTCGATCAGGCGAGCCGGCTCGCGATGCTCGCCGGGTGCTGCGACCACCAGCCGTGCGCCGCTCATCAATGGCCAGAAGAACTCCCACACCGACACGTCAAAGCTGAACGGGGTTTTCTGCAACACTGCGTCGCTGGCATCCAGGCCATAAGCCTGCTGCATCCAGCACAGGCGGTTGACCAACGCACGATGGCTGTTGCCTGCGCCCTTGGGCTTGCCGGTGGAGCCGGAGGTGTAGATCACATAGGCGAGGTTCAGCGCGTGCACGTTGACGGCCAGAGGCTCGCGGCCGTAATCGTCGAGCCAGCCTTGTGCCTGGTCGAGTGCGATGACGTTGATGCCGTCGACCGGCAAGGTCGACAGCAGGCTCTGCTGGCAGAGCAGCAGCCCGATGCCGCTGTCTTCGATCATGTAAGCCAGGCGTTCGCGGGGGTATTCAGGGTCCAGCGGGACGTAGGCGCCGCCGGCCTTGAGAATCGCCAGCAGGCCGACCACCATTTCGATGGAGCGCTCGATGCAGATCCCCACCAGTACGTCCGGGCCAACACCCTGCTCGCGCAGGGCATGGGCCAACTGGTTGGCGCGCGCGTCGAGCTGCGCGTAGGTCAACTGCGTCGCGCCGAACACCAGGGCAACGGCGTGCGGAGTGCGTTGTACCTGGTCTTCGATCAGGTGGTGGATGCCACGTTCGGTCGGGTACGCCTCGGCCGTCTGGTTCCAGTCATGCACCAGCACGTGCTGCTCTGCGGCGGCGAGCATCGGCAGTTCACCGATGCGCTGGCTGCCATCGGCGACCATCGCCTGCAACAGGCTGAGCCAGTGCCGGGCCATGCGCTCGATGGTGGCGGCGTCGAACAGGTCATTGGCATAGGTCAGCGCGGCGTGCAGGGTGCCGGACTTCTCGTAGGTGTCCAGGCTCAGGTCAAACTGGGTGGTACGGCCTTGCCATTGCACCAGGGACAGTTCAAGCCCGGAGGCGGTGTTGACCGCGGCGATGTCCGCCACTTGCGGCTGATGGTTGTACATCACCTGGAACAGCGGCGTGTGGCTCAGGCTGCGCTCGACTTTCAAGGCTTCTACCAGGCGTTCGAAGGGCAATTCCTGATGGGCCTGGGCGCCCAGTGCGTGTTCCTTGATGCCTTGCAGCAACTCGTCGACGCGGGTTTGCCCGGTCAGTTCGGTGCGCAACACCTGGGTATTGACGAAGAAACCGATCAGCCCTTCGACTTCGCTGCGGTTGCGGTTGGCAATCGGCACGCCAACCCGAATGTCGCCCTGCCCGGTGTAGCGATGCAACAGCACGTTGAACGCGCCGAGCAGCAACATGAACAAGGTCACATTGTGTTTTTGCGCGCAACTGCGCAACTGCGCAGCCAGCGCCGGATCAATCGCAAAGTCATGCCGGGTGCCCTGGTAGCTGGGCATCGCCGGGCGCGGATGGTCGATGGGCAACTCCAGTACCGGGTGCTCATCCCCCAGCCGCGCCTGCCAGTATTCCAACTGACGGGCCTGTTCTCCCGCCTCCAGCCAGCGACGCTGCCAAAGGGCGTAGTCGCTGTACTGGATCGGAAGCGGCGCAAGTGGCGGCAGCTCATGACGCTCATGGGCGTCGTAGCAGCGAATGAACTCGTCGATCAGCACGTTCATCGACCAGCCGTCGGACACAATGTGGTGCAAGGTCAGCAGCAGCACGTGTTCCTGCTCGGCCAGCTTGAGCAATTGCACCCGCAGCAGCGGGCCGTTGGCCAGGTCGAAGGGCAACAGCGACTGACGGGTAGCGGCCTGCATCACCGCCTGCTCACGCTCGGCGGGTGCCAGGGCGCTGAAGTCCAACTGTTCGACAACCAGCGGCGACTGCGCGGCCACTTGCAACAGACGATCATCCGCCTGGCGCTGGAACACCGTGCGCAACGTCTCATGGCGGGCCACCAGGCTGGCGAACGCCTGCTCGATCGCCGGCAGGCTCAAGGCGCCCTTGAGCCGTACCGCGCCGGGCAGGTTATAGGCGCCACTGGCCGGGTCCAGTTGCCACAGAAACCACATCCGCTGCTGCGCATAGGACAGCGCCTGCCGGTCCTCGGCCTCCACCCCTGCCGGGATCGGAAACCGGGAAAAATCCACCCCTTCCTTGTGTAGCGCCTGGAGGAACATCTGGCGTTTTTCCAGGGGCAACCCGATAAACCGGCGAGCAAGTTTCAAGGAGTCTTCAGCGTTCATTTCTTGGGATCCGGGGCAATAGGCAGGAAGCACAAAGGCACGTCGTCCCTATAAAACGAATCCGGAAGGGAAAAATTAGCGGGGGATTGGGGGCGCAGACCACGGTGTCATCAAGGGTTACATCAAACACCGAGAGGCTCGGCGCGGCTGTCCTATCATTGACGCAACCCATCAATTGCAACTACATTTAGTTGCAGGCGAGAATCGCCGTGTCGAAAAATGAAAAGCTGCTGGCCAAACTGCTCAATGAGCAATCGGCCTTTACCTGGCCCGAACTCGTCACGATGCTGCGGCGCCTGGGATACACGCAAATCGAAGGGGCGGGTAGCCGGGTCAGGTTCGACATAGGCGACCCCAGTGCAATGATCACCCTGCACAAGCCTCACCCCGGCAACGAACTGAAACACTACATTCGGCGCCAGATCATCGAACAATTGAAATCAGGAGAACTGATTCAGTGAAGAACCAGCTGAAACACAAAGGCTACATCGGCTCCATCGAAGCCAGCATCGAAGACAACTGCCTGTTCGGAAAGCTGCTTTTCATCAAGGCCCTGGTCAGCTACGAGGGCAAAACCGTCGCCGAACTGGACGCCGCCTTTTGCACCGCCGTGGACGACTACATCGAGACCTGCCAGGCCCTTGGGCAAGCACCGGAAAAGCCCTGCAAGGGTTCGTTCAACGTCCGTGTCGGCCATGAACTCCACCTGGCCGCCGCGCTTGCCGCGACCCGGCAAAAAGTCACGTTGAACGATCTCACGCGCCAGGCGCTGAACGAATTCCTGCAACATCGCGGCGCACTGGTGACCGGGTAATCACCCCAACCGCCGATACCCCAGCACCGCCGCCCCAAGCACCACCGCACCCGCCGCCAGCGCCACCCAGAACCCGCTGGGTGCGCCGAAGCGGTCGATCATCCAGCCGGAGCTGGCAGCACCAATGGCCACGCCGATGCTCAGGCCGGTGAT
The DNA here is from genome assembly GCF_013386315.1 of Pseudomonas sp. P7779. Taxonomy (NCBI): domain Bacteria; kingdom Pseudomonadati; phylum Pseudomonadota; class Gammaproteobacteria; order Pseudomonadales; family Pseudomonadaceae; genus Pseudomonas; species Pseudomonas sp. P7779. Next base: position 28,232 of record NZ_JACARZ010000001.1, read on the forward strand.
CAGCCAGGTCATGCCTTCGGTCAAGCGGCTGGGCGGAACGATTTGTTCCACCAGGGCCATGGACACGATCAGGGTCGGGGCGAAGAACAGGCCGGAGATGAAGATCGCGGCTGCCAACCCCGGAATATTCGTCACCAGCAACAACGGCAGCGTGGTCACGGCGGTGGCCACGCCGCAGTACAAGAACTGGCGCGGCAGCGGTGCTTTCAACTTGAGCGCACCAAACGCCAGCCCGGCCAGGCACGAACCGATGGCGTATACCGACAATACAATGCTCGCCGCGGCGGGCTGGCCCTGATGCTGGGCGAACGCGACACTGACCACATCCACCACCCCAACGATGATGCCCATGGCCATCAACAGCACCATCAGGATCAACACCGAGGGCGAGGCAATCAGCCAACGGCCGTGCTCGGCGTGATGTTCATGCACCGGTGGCTCGGTCTGGCGTTGCAGCACAAAGGCGGTCACGCCCACTGCCAGAAACAGCGCGGCAATCAACGGCCCCGCTTCGGGGAACAGCAGCACGCACAGACCCACCGAGACCGGCGGGCCAATAATGAACACCACCTCGTCGAGCACCGACTCCAGGGCAAACGCCGTTTGCAGTTTGGGCTGGCCGCGATACAGCTCGGTCCAGCGCGCCCGCACCATGGCCGACATGTTGGGCATGCAGCCGGCCAGGGCGGCAAAGACGAACAGCGTCCACGTTGGCGCCTGCACCCGGGTGCAGAGCAACAGCAGCAACAGCGCGCCGCCGCCGATGGACGCGGCCACCGGCAACACCCGGCCCTGGCCATAACGGTCCACCAACCGTGAGACCTGGGGCGCGCAAAACGCGGTGGCCAGGGCGAAGGTAGCGGTCACCGCACCGGCCAAACCGTAACCGCCGTGCACTTGCGACAGCATGGTGATCAAGCCGATCCCGGTCATGGAGATCGGCATGCGGGCCAGCATGCCCGCCAATACAAAAGCCCTGGAACCTGGCGCCTGGAACAGCTCGGCGTAGGGGTTTGCCATGGTGTGTAACCTCTTCCTGAGCGCCCTGAAACTTGCTATTCGAGGTTTTCGGGGCAAAATACATACGGTGCGTATGTGACAAATCATGCGTAACATACGCGTCGTATGTCAATCACCTATTGTGAGCCTTACCCATGAGCCGAGCCCGTGCCGACATGATCGAAGACACCCGCGCCCGCCTGATCGCCAGCGCCCGCCAGGCCTTCGCCACACAAGGCTACGCCCAGACGTCGATGGACGATTTCACCGCTCGCGCCGGCCTGACCCGGGGTGCGTTGTACCATCATTTTGGCGACAAGAAAGGCTTGCTCGCGGCAGTGGTTGCGCAGCTCGACGGTGAAATGGACGCGAGCCTGCAGCGTATTTCGGAGCAGGCGGTTGATCCTTGGGAAGGGTTTTGCGAGCGCTGTCGGATTTATTTGCGTATGGCTCAGGATCCCGAGGTCCAGCGCATTGTGCTGCAAGATGCGCCGGCGGTGCTGGGTGCCACCGACCAGCAGCAATGCGTGGACTCGCTGCGCCAGCTGCTCGATGACTTGATGCAAGCGGGCCTCATCGAGCAGGCGTGCAGTCAGGCGCTGGCGAGGCTGATCAATGGCAGCCTGGTAAGCGCATCGCTGTGGATCGCCCAGGATGAACACCCGGGCGAGCGGTTGGAAGAAGCCTTGCAAGGTCTGGAGTTGTTGTTGCGCGGGTTGAAGCCTAATACCGTTCGCTGAACGAGTGCGGTCGGGGTTTTCAGGATCAGATGGAGTACATATCCGTTATTCAGGTAACTCTGCTTTTCTGTGGGAGCTGGCTTGCCTGCGATGCAGACAACTCGGTACATCAGGCACACCCAGTTGATGCCATCG
>NZ_JACARZ010000001.1:30164-47191 GCF_013386315.1 Pseudomonas sp. P7779
TGATCTTGGGCGCCCCGTTATTGCGCTCACTTGAATCACCCACAGCACTGCCCCTAGATACGCCGCAACATCAACGCCGCCACCCCACACGCCGCCAACGCCACGCACGCCAGAAAGAACGCATCACTGTAAGCCATCAAAAACGCCTGATGACGAACACTCTGGTCCAGCAGGTTCAGCACCACCTGATGTTCCGGCAATTGATCCTGCAGCACCCCGCCACCGGGAAGCTGCTGTTGCAAGGTCGGGTCAAACAGCGTCATCGACTCGCCAATACGCGCCGAATGCACCCGCTCGCGCACCACCACCAATTGCGCCAGCAGCGCCGTGCCAACCGCGCCCCCCAGGTTGCGCAGCATCGAGAACACCGCCGACGCCGACCCCGCCTGCGCCTTGGCCAGCCCATGCACCGCAAGCACCGACAACGCCACCATGATCAGCGGCTGGCCCATGCCGCGCACCACGATCGAGGGCACGATCACATTGCTGGCGCTGTCCGCCGACAAGTGCGCACCCATCCAGCAGCCCAAAGCCATGATCGCGAACCCCGAAGCCACCAGCATTTTGGCGCTGACCCACTTCATCAGGCGCGGCAAAAACGGCGCCATGATCAGTTGCACCAGACCATACGCGATCAGGCTCACGCCAATTTCGCTGGCGTTGTAGTGCTGCAATTGCGACAGGTAGTTGGGCACCAGGAACACCAGGCCATAGGTACTGGCGCCGAAGATAAACATCGCCACGCTGGCCACCCCAAAGTTGTAGTGGCCCAACAGTCGCAGGTTGATAAAGGCGTGCGCGCCCCATAATTGCCGGGCAACGAAGCCGATCAGGCCCACCACCGCCAGCAGTGTCATCCACACGATAAAGGGCGAGCCGAACCAGTCCTTGCGCCCGCCCTCCTCCAGCACGATCTGCAACGCACCCAGGCCCAGCACCATGCAGCCGAGACCCAGCCAGTCGCCCTGGCGCAGCAGGCCCAACTGCATCGGCTGGCGGTCAATGGACCAGGCCACCGCCGCCAGCAACGCGATCCCCGGGAACAGTTGCAGGTAGAAGATCCAGCGCCAGGAATACGCATCGGTCAGCCAGCCGCCAATCGACGGCCCGGCGGCCTGGGCCACACTGTTGGCCAGGCTGAACAAGGCCATGCCCAGCGGGATCTTGCTGGGCGGCAGCTCGGTGATGATCAGTTGGAATGACAAGGGAATCAGCACCGCCCCGGCCGCGCCCTGCACCACCCGGATCAGGATCATCACTTGCAGGTTGGGCGACAGCGAACACGCCACCGAGGCCACCAGGAATATCCCCGAGCCCCACAGCATCACCCGGCGCAGGGAAAACACCTGCACCAGCCACGCGGTGAGGGGAATCATGATGATCTCCGCCACCAGGTAAGCGGTGGAAATCCACGAACCCTCCTCAAACGTCGCGCCCAGTGCACCTTCGATTTCCGGCAGTGCGGCGCTGGTGACGTGCACGTTCATCCCGGCCATGAAGCAGCCGAACAGCCCGCCGATCACCGCGACCCAGGCGCGAAACGGCACACGCCCTTCAGCCTCCATGGACGTGCTCCTGGCTGGCGGCAGGGCGGGTATCAACCGTGGCAATCACCGACATGCCCGGCAGCACCCGCGACTCACCGGGTTCCAGGCGAATCTTTACCGGAAACCGCTGGACGATCTTGGTGAAGTTGCCGGTGGCGTTGTCCGGCGGCAACAGCGCGAACACGGCACCAGAGCCGGGGGCGATGCTTTCCACTTTGCCGTGCCAATGTGCGCCGGCAAAACTGTCCACCGCGATTTCCACCGACTGCCCCGGCGCCATGTGCTGCAACTGGGTTTCCTTGTAGTTGGCAATCACATAGGCCTGCTCCACCGGCACCACCGCCAACAGCGGCAGGCCGGGCATCACGTATTGCTGGCGCCGGACCTTGCGCTGGCCCACCACGCCATCAAAAGGCGCGCGGATCTCGGTGTCCTTCAACGCATTGCGGGCCAGCGCGAGGTTGGCCTGGGCCTCGCCGATGCGTGCCTGATGCTCGACGATTTGCGCCTGCGCCTGTTGCCGGCGTGCCTGCAAGACCTGCAACTGCGCCTGCTGCCGCGCGACCTGGGCGCTGGCCTGGGCCAGGGCCGCCTGGGCCTTGGCCTGGCTGGCGCTGACGGTTTCCAGGTGCTGGGCGCTGGCCACCTGTTGCGCGACCAATTCACGATAACGCTGGTAATCGAGCCGCGCGCGCCGGGCTTCGGCCTCGCCACTGCTCAGTTCCGCCCGGGCCTGGGCGATGCGTTGCTGTTGCTCGCCCATTTGCGCGTCAAGGGTTTGCACCGATGCCTGCTGTGCGCTCGCTGCTGCTTGCGCCTGTTGCAGTTGCGCCTGGGCGCTGTTCAGACGCTCGGTGAAATCCCGCTCATCGATACGCACCAGCACATCCCCGGCCTTGACCGGCTGGTTATCTTCCACCAGCACCTGGGCTACATACCCGGCAATGCGCGGGCTGATAGCGACCCAATCAGCGCGCACATAGGCATCGTCGGTTTCTTCAAGAAAACGCCCCCATTGCCACCAGTACCCGGCAAAGGTTGCCAGCCCCACCAGCGTCGCGAGGGAAGCCGTGGTCACCAGGGCGCGACGATGACGTTGCATAACGGTCAGGCGAATGGGTTCAACAGCCTGGTTCATGGTTTGGCTCCATTGACAGCGACAGATAAGGGGGCGGTTGGATCGTCACGCTGCCAGCCGCCACCGAGGGCCTGGAACAGGTCGATCTGGCGGTTGATCAAGCGCAGGTCGGACTCGGCCACGCGGGCTTCAAGGCCCACCAGGCTGCGTTCGCTGTCCAGCAGTTGCAGGGCATCCAGCGCGCCGGAATGGTAGCCGCGGGAGGCCAGGTCGAAGGCGCGGCGGTTGTTGTCCAGGGCGGCGGCCAGGGCCTGCCCACGCTGCTGTTCGCCCTGGTACAGGGCCATGGCCTGCTCCACCTGCTTCAGTGCGTTGAGCACCGTACCGTCAAACCGTGCCAGGGCCTGGCGCGCTTCGGCCTGGCTCTGCCTGACCCGCGCCTGGGCGACCTGCCGGTTGGGAAAGCGCCAGGACACCAGCGGCCCGACGGAATACACCGTGGCGTAGCGGTCCCCGAGTTTGCCCAGGCTGCTGGCGGACGAACCGAGCATCGCGCCGAAGGTGATCCGCGGGTAAAGCTCGGCGCGGGACAGGCCCACCGTCAAGGTGGCTGCGCGCAATTGCCCTTCGGCGCGGCGGATGTCCGGCCGCCGTTGCACCAGTGCCCAACCCTCGCCCACCGGCAAAGGCGCCTGCAACTGCGGGGCCTGGGTACAGCTGCGTGGCGTGACCTGCTCCGGCGGCAACCCGCTGAGCACGGCCAACTCATACAGCGCGCTGCTGCGCCGGGCCGTGAACATCGGCAACGGTGCCCGGGTTTCTTCCAGCAACCCTTGCAGGCGCGCCAGGTCGAGTTGCGTGGCCGCGCCGGCCTTTTGCAGCTTCTGCGTGACCGCGACGCTCTGCTCCAACAACTGCACCGAGTGCGCCTGCACCTGTTCGCGCACACCATAGACGCAGGCCTGGGCATAGGCGCGGGCCGTCTGCGCGGCCACCGTCACCCGCAGCTCATCCTCCAGCGCCCGCGCCACCTGGGCATCCGCCCGTGCCGCAGCGATGCGATAACGCACCTCGCCCCACAAATCGAGGGTGTAGCTCAGGGAAAACTCAGGCGTGTGGCTCCATTCGGCACCGGCATGACGGTTAGTCGCCTGGGCCAGCGTCTGGTCATCGCGGCTGCGACCGTAGGCCAGGCCATAGTCCAGGGAAGTCGACGGCAGGCGCTCGCCGTCTGCCTGTTCCAGCTGCGCCAGCAACGCATCGACATGGGCGGCGGCGGCTTCGAGGTCTTTGTTCTGGTGCAGGGCCCGCGCCACCAGGGCGTCCAGTTGCGGGTCGCGGTACAGCTGCCACCAACGGGCGGGCAACGCCTCGGCCGACTCGGCGAAGAGCCGCGGTGCAGGCTGCGCCGTGACGGTCGACGGTTGACCGGGCACACCAGTGCACCCGGCCAGCACACTCAACAGGGCGATGGGCATCCATGGGTGAAAAGAAGGGCTGTGCATCACAAGGCTCGCTCAAGAAGGAGCCTTGCAGATTAGGCAGATGGCCTGTCCGATTCGCCCGCGTCAGGGCCATGTATCGTCGCTAAACGGACAATAGCGTTACCTGACGCAACACTAAACTCCGGGCCGAAAATGACTTGGCGGATAACCCAGCGACTTGCGAAACATCGCACTGAACGCACTCGGGCTCTGGTAACCATGCTCCAGCGCCACCTCCAGGATCGACACGCCCTGGGCCAGCAACTTCAAGCTCAGGGCCAACCGCGCACGCTTGCGCCATTCACCGAAACTCATGCCCAACTCCCGCTGGAACACCCGGCTCAGGGTGCGGGCGCTCATGTTCAGGCTGTCGGCCCAGGATTCCAGGCTGCTGTCGTCAGAAGGGTTGCGGATGAAATGCGTGCACAGCCTGGCCAGCCGTGCTTCGCCGGGCACCGGCACGTGCATCGCCACCACCGGCGCGGCGAGCAGTTCCATGCGGATCAACTCGATCATGGCCTGCAGACGCGGGCTGTGGTGCCCGGCAATCTGCGTGGCGGCGACGATCAGCTCCCGCAGCAATGCCGACACTTCAATCACCTGGCAGGTGCGCCCCAGCCCCGGCTCGGCCTCGGGCATGAGGAACAGCGTGCGCATATGCACCTCGCCGGCCATGCGGATCTCATGCGGGGTGCCGGCCGGCACCCACAACGCATGCCCGGACGGCACCAGCCAACTGCCCTGGGCGGTGCTGACCACCATCACCCCGGACACGCCGTGGATCAATTGCGCCTGGGCGTGGCAATGAGGATGCACCACGTCATCGTTGCGGTAGTTGTCGGCGTAGGCTTCAAGCCACGGGCGGGATGGGCTGTTCATCGGCTGAGGTCTCGCATCAATCAAGCGTCGATTCTAGCGAAAAGTCCTGTGGCAAAAACGATAGATATAGACAGCCATCGTCGCATTCCAGACAGCCGGTGAACTTGTAGGCCGCCCCGCCAGTCAGCTAGTTGGGCACTCTGAAAAAGGTTGGGTGGGCAATGCGCATTTCGTTGGAGCAACAAGTGGCGCTGGTGACTGGCGCCAGTTCAGGAATCGGCGCGGGGGCCGCCAAGGCCCTGGCCGAGGCCGGAGCCGCCGTGGTACTGAACTACAACGCCCAGGCGGCGCCCGCTGAAGCACTGGCGGCGCAGATCAACGCCAACGGCGGCCGGGCCATTGCGATTGGCGCCGACGTGTCGAAAGAGGCCGATGTGGAGCGCCTGTTTGCCCAGACCCTTGATGCCTTCGGGCACCTGGACATCCTGGTGGCCAACTCGGGCATGCAGAAAGACGCCGCTGCCGTCGACATGACCCTCGACGACTGGAACACCGTGATCGGCGTCAACCTCACCGGCCAGTTCCTCTGCGCCCGCGCCGCGTTGCGCATCTTCAACCGCCAGGGCATCCGCGAAGGTGTTTCCCGGGCCGCCGGGAAGATTATCCACATGAGTTCGGTGCACCAGGTGATTCCCTGGGCCGGGCACGTGAACTACGCCGCGTCCAAGGGCGGCGTGGAAATGCTGATGCGCACCCTGGCCCAGGAAGTCAGCCAGCAGCGCATCCGCATCAACGGCGTTGCGCCGGGAGCGATCCGCACGGCCATCAACCGCGCCGCCACCGAAGGCGCGGCCGAAGTGGAACTGCTCAAGTTGATTCCCTATGGCCGCGTGGGTGACGTCGAAGACGTGGCCAACGCGGTGGTGTGGCTGGCCAGTGATGCCTCCGACTACGTGGTGGGCAGCACCCTGTTCATTGATGGCGGCATGAGCCTTTATCCGGAGTTTCGTGGCAATGGTTGATCTGAAAAACGAACCACAAAGTGCCATTGATGCCCACGGCATCATCGGCGACATGCGCAGTGCAGCGCTGGTGAACGACAAAGGCAGCATCGATTTTTTCTGCTGGCCGGAGTTCGACAGCCCCTCCATCTTTTGCTCATTGCTGGACTCCCCCGCCGCCGGCATCTTCCAGCTCACGCCGGACCTGCCCGACGCCCGCCGCGAGCAGATCTACCTGCCCGACACCAACGTGCTGCAAACCCGCTGGTTGAGTAATGACGCGGTGGTGGAAATTACCGATTTCTTGACCGTCAGTGAAGAAGTTGACGACCTGCCGATCCTGATTCGCCGGGTGCGGGTGGTCAGCGGCAAAGCGAGCATCCATATGCGCTGCGCAGTGCGTCATGACTACGCCCGCGCCCAGACCCGGGCCACTCAAGATGACGGCGACGTGTTGTTTGAGGCCGCAGACCAACCCGGCCTGCGCCTGACCAGCAGCCACACCCTGCAGTTGGATGGCGACGCTGCCGTAGCATCCTTTGAACTCGGCCAGGAAGAAGGCGCCGAGTTTGTCCTCGGCGGGCTGGACGATGCCCGAGTCAAAAACGACTGCACCGACCTGTGCCTGGAGCGCACCCTGAAGTTCTGGCGCGGCTGGATTTCCCAATCCAACTACCGTGGGCGCTGGCGCGAGATGGTCAATCGTTCGGCCCTGGCCTTGAAGCTTTTGACCTCGCGCAAACACGGTGCAATCCTCGCCGCCGCCACCTTCGGCCTGCCGGAAACACCCGGCGGCGAGCGCAACTGGGACTACCGCTACACCTGGATCCGCGACGCCTCGTTCACCGTCTACGCGTTCATGCGCCTGGGGTTTATCGAGGAAGCCAACGGCTACATGCGCTGGTTGAAAGGCCGGGTGGGTGACTGCTGCGATCAGCCGATGAAAATCAACATCCTGTACGGCATCGACGGCCGCCAGGAACTGCCGGAAACCGAGCTGAGCCACCTCAGCGGCCACGGCGGCGCGCAACCGGTGCGCATCGGCAACGAGGCGTACGACCAGGTGCAACTGGATATCTACGGCGAGTTGATGGACGCGGTATACCTGGTCAACAAATACGGTGAGGCCATCTCCCACGAGGGCTGGAAACACACGGTGGAGGTGGCCGACCAGGTCTGCGAAACCTGGAACCACAAAGACGTCGGCATCTGGGAAATGCGCGGTGAGCAGCATCACTTCCTGCACTCAAGGCTGATGTGCTGGGTGGCCCTGGACCGGGCGATCCGCCTGGCGTCCAAGCGCTCGCTACCGGCGCCGTTTGCCCGTTGGGACCAGACCCGCCAGGCGATTTACGCCGATATCTGGAGCAACTTCTGGAACGAAGAACGCGGCCATTTTGTGCAGCATATCGGCAGCACGGCGCTGGATGGTTCGATGCTGTTGATGCCACTGGTGCGCTTCGTTGCGGCGACCGACCCGCGCTGGTTGTCGACACTGGAGGCGATCCAGAAAAGCCTGGTGCGCGATGGGATGGTTTATCGCTATCGCAACGACGACAGCCAGATTGATGGGCTACAAGGCACCGAGGGCGCGTTTGCAGCGTGCTCGTTCTGGTACGTGGAATGCCTGGCCCGGGCCGGGCAAGTGGAGAAGGCGCATCTGGAGTTTGAACAGTTGCTGCGCTATGCCAACCCGCTGGGGTTGTATGCCGAAGAATTTGATAACCAGGCACGGCATTTGGGCAATACACCGCAGGCGTTGAGCCATTTGGCGCTGATCAGCGCGGCAACGTTCCTGGACCGAAAGTTGAGTGGGGTGAAGACGGTTTGGCAGCCTTGAGCCCGAGCACAATCTGAAGGCAATTGAGTAACCTTGTGGGAGCTGGCTTGCCTGCTCCCACATGACCGCGCCAGACTTGGAGACGAGGTGTACCCGGTGCACAATGCGTGGTCCTTCGATCTATACCAGGATGCCAATGCGCCAAGTCCTACTGATCATCGATGTACAACCCTCCTTCGCCCCGCCCGACTGGCTGGTAATCGGCATCAACGCCTTGCTGGGTCGCATGCCGTCAGTGGCCACCGTAGAGCGCCACGACGAAAGCATCACCCCGTTCGCCCGCCAACTCGGCTGGCAGCCGGCGCCCGACGACGATAGCCTGATCGCCGCCGACCATATCTTCATCAAACACGGCTACGCGCCCACGCCCGAGACCATCAGCCACCTGAAAAGCCTCGCGCCGGACCGAGTGCTGGTGTGTGGCATCCAGACTGATACCTGTGTGCTGGCGGCCGGGTTTGCGTTGTTTGATGCCGGATTACAGCCCACGCTGATCAGCGATTTGACCGTGGGTTCGTCGCTGGATCGGTCAGGGAACCTGGGTGCGGATTTGTGGCGACACCACTTCAAACATGTCATCAGCCACGCAGAGATTTAAGTCAGCCCCTCACTGTGGCGAGGGAGCTTGCTCCCGCTGGGGCGCGAAGCGGCCCCAAAAAGATCAACGCCATCTAACTCAAAGAACACATTCAACAAAACCTGGGGCTGCTGCGCAGCCCAACGGGAGCAAGCTCCCTCGCCACAGGTTGTTTGGCAAACACCATCGTTGACACAAGGCTCGTATTGATCGGCGCTCTGCCGACGCATTACTCGGCGTCACTGCCAGCCAGGTCGCCGACGGAAACATCAGTCACGTTAGGCGCCACGTTGTATCGCGGGCCAATGGAAGTCGAGGGCGGCGAGTGGATGTGCCAGGTGCGCGACCCTTGGGGTAATTGCATCGGCTTGCGCCAGGCCGGTCTAGACAAGTCAAGCAATTGCAGCCTTTCGAACCACACTCGGTAACCCGCTTGGTCTACAGTTCCAACACTTTCCCTCCACCCTCGGAGCCTCCATGCCCTCCCTCCAAATCCGCACGCCCATGCTCGATATCGCTTACGAAACCCATGGCCCGGAAGGCGGCGAGGTGGTGATCCTGCTGCACGGCTTTCCCTATGATCCTCGCGGCTATGACGAGATCGCCCCGGTGGTCGCCGCACGTGGCTACCGGGTATTGGTGCCATACCTGCGCGGCTATGGCCCGACGCGCTTTATCAACGATCAGGTGATGCGCTCCGGCCAACAAGCAGCGCTGGCCAAGGATTTGCTGGATTTCATGGATGCCCTGTCCATCGAAAAAGCCACGCTGGTGGGCTATGACTGGGGCGGACGCGCGGCGTGTATCGTTGCGGCGCTTTGGCCTGAACGGGTGCGCGGCCTGGTGACGGGCGATGGCTACAACATTCAGGATATCGCTGCGTCGACCAAGCCTCGGGCGCCGGAAACAGAGCATCGGCTGTGGTATCAGTTTTACCTTCATACCCAACGGGGTGTCGACGGACTGACCGCCAACCGGCGTGAGTTCTGCCAGTTGCTGTGGGCGCTCTGGTCGCCGTCCTGGGCCGAAGGGCCGAGCCTGTATGGCAAGACAGCGCCCTCGTTTGATAACCCGGATTTTGTCGAGGTGGTGGTCCATTCCTACCGTCATCGCTTCATGTACGCGCCGGGTGATCCGGCGCTGGAAAGCATCGAGCAGGCTCTGGTGCAGCCACCGCCGATTTCAGTACCGAGCATCTCGTTGTGCGGCGCTGATGACGGCGTAGGTCCGGCTCCGGTTGAAGATGACGACCTGGAAAATTTCAGCGGGTTTTATCGGCGCGAAGTGTTGGCCGGCGTGGGCCACAACATTCCCCAGGAAGCGCCCCAAGCGACCCTTGAGGCGATCTTCGAGCTGCTGAGCCTCAGCCCCCAGCCGAAATCCTGAAGCTGAACACGCTGCCCTGCCCCACCACGCTTTCAGCCCACAGGGTGCCGCCGTGGGCTTCGACGATGCCGTGGGAGATGTACAACCCCAGCCCGCTGCCGGTGGGGTTGCCCTCGCGTGAGGTCCAGTAGCGGTCGAAAATATACGGCAGTTGCGCCGGGTCGATGCCGATGCCGTTGTCGCATACCCGAAACAGCACTTCGTCCCCCGCCGCCTCGGCAATCACCTCGATCACTCCGCCCACCGGGGTGAATTTCAGGGCGTTGCCCAGCAAGTTGGAAAACACCTGGAACAAGCGCTCCGGGTCGGCCTGGGCACTCAGCCCGTCCACTGAGCGCCAAGTCAGGTCCACACCCTTGGCCGCCGCCAGCGGTTGCCACATCGAACAGATCTGGTCCAGGGTTGCCGCCACATCGAGCCGTTGCAGCGAAACGCTGTAGCGCCCGGCCTCGATGCGCGAAATATCGATCAGGTCTTCCAGCAGCGTGTTCATGCGGGCGGTGGCGTTTTGCATGGTTTCAATCGCGGTGGAGAGGCGCCGGTTCGCCTTGTTGTCCTCGGCGGGCACCATGCTGCGCATCATGCCGCATTGCATCAGCAGGATGGTCAGCGGGCTGCGCAGGTCATGGGAGACCACCGCCACCAGCTCGTCACGCGCCCGCACCGCAGCATGTTCGCGTTGCACCTGGCGCGCCAGGTCATGCTCCAGGGCATTGCGCCGCAGGCTCTCCGCCGCCTGTAGCTCCGACAGCGACCAATACAGCGCCTTGCCATCGACCTGCTGCTTCCACAACTCAAACGACAGGCGCGGGCTCAAGGTCGTGCTGCCCGGTTCCTGATGTTTGACCGGCTGGCCGCTCCACTCCACCGAGGACTGGACCTCCGGGCGAAACCACATCACCGCGTTGTCCACCGGCTTGGGCAGGCAGAACGCCAACAGGCCGCTGGCATGGGCCTGGTAGGCCGCCGCCGGGGGAAAGTCCACCGACAATTGATGGCTGTGCACCACGCCTTTGCCCTGTCCGCGCACCCACTGGTACAAGGCGTGGATTTCAGCACGTGCAGGGCAAACGCCGAACACATGCAGGCGCTCTTCCACCCGTATCGCCAGGCCACCGGCGGCGGTCAGGTTCAGCAGCGTTTGCGCATAGGGCAACAGGCTTTCCATCACATCGCACTGGTCCGCGGTCATGGCGGCGACCAACTCTTCGACCATGGCGGCCTTGTCACGTTGTTGGCGGCGCTCCTGCTGCTCCTGGAGCAACGTGATCTGCATCGACAACAACTGGCCGATGCTGGTGCACGCCGTGCGCAGTTCATGGGGCACGCGCAACGGCTCACGGTGACCACAGGTGATCAGGCCCCAGAGCTGGTCGTCCTTGAGCAGCGAAATGCTCATGGAGGAACGCACGCCCATGTTCTTCAAATAATGGCAGTGCACCGGGGACACGCTGCGCAACACGGCGAAGCTGAGGTCCAGGGGCTGGCCGTTGTCGGGGCGCAGGGCCGGCAGGATCGGCACCGGCTGGTACTCGGCGTCGGGAATCGCGCGGATCCAGTTCAGCCGGTACAGCTCGCGTGCCTGGGGCGGGATGTCCGACGCGGGAAAACATAATCCCAGGTACGGCTGCATGCCGTCGCTGAGGGCCTCGCCAATCACTTTGCCGTGGCCTTCCTGCTCGAAGCGGTACAAGGTGACCCGGTCATAACCGGTGAGGCTACGAATCTCGGTCACGCTGATCTGGTACAAGCTGTCGAGCGTCTTGGCCGACTGCAAGCGGCGCAGCGTTCGGGACAGCTGCTTCACAGCGCTGTGCTCAAGCGTGAGGCTCCGCTCCAGTTCGAGAAACAGCAGGCCTTGATGACGATGCAGCAGGATGTCGTAGGCGTAGCCATCCAGCGTCAGTTGATGCACGTCCTCCTCGAAGGCGTCCAGGTCTGCCAGGGCACGACTCACCTGTACTGCCGCTTCGCTGCCCAGCACACTGGCCAGCGCCTGGCCCGACAGGCGTTGCGCGTCCAGGCCCAGCGCGACGCTCAGGTTGCTGCTGGCTTGCAGCACCTCAAGCGCCGGTTCGCTCAGCGTCAACAACAACCCGTGAGGCTGGATCGAGCCGGGGATATGGATGGGTTCGCTGGCGCAATCGTCGATCAGCGTATCGACCGTGGTCATCGCAGCACCCCGCAGCGGTCCAGCCACTGCTCGAAACACAGGAAGGTCGACTCGGCGACCTTCACCGCCTCCACGCGCTCGTACGCGGTTCGCAGCGGGTCAAGGCACGCCATAAAGCGCTGCCACAGGGCGCTGGTCTCGGCCCCGTACACATTCATGAACGCGCCGCCATTGGTGGAGCCCACGCCAATCTTGATCTCGATCAGGTCGCGCAACACCTGGCCGCCGAGGGTGGCGCCTTCCAGCACATAGAGGGCGCCCAAGGCCTGGGCCACGTTGGTGATGGCGGGCAGTTCGGGGCATATCGGCAAGGCATCGATCTGCAGGTTTTCCAGGCCCAGCGCCCGCAAATCCGCCTGCAAGTACGGAGTTTTGCTGCGCCGCCCCCACTCCAGGTCAGGGATGATCTCGCCCCACGGCGCCAGGGCGCGCTCCAGCGGCTGATAGAAGCCGTAGTAGGCGCTCATCAACTCGCGGTACAACGCCAGGTCCATGCGGGAAAAAGGCAGCCGAGTGTCGAGGCGTCGATGCAGCGCAGCGGTCGCCGCGCGTAGTTCGACAAGGACAGGAGGTAGTGAATTCATGAGCTGTGCGCACGCCGGGAAGGTTCAAAACCGCGACGTAGAGGCCTGGGATCAAGACACTGCGCAATGGACTGTGAGTAACATAGCACCTTGATACAAAAACGTACCTATTCGTTCAAACAGGCTCGACCTCAACCGGGTGAGGAAAACCGTTCACGGTAGGCCTGGGGTGTGATCGATACCGCTCGCAGGAAGCTGCGGCGCATGGTTTCTTCGCAGCCAAAGCCGCAGTGCACGGCGATGCGCTTGATCGACGCGCTGCTGTCCGCCAATTGCCGGCGGGCGGTTTCCACACGGATCAATTCGACGGCCCGCGCGGGTGTCTGGCCGGTTTCGGCGCGGTAGTGGCGCACGAAGCTGCGCTCGCTCATGCCCGCCTGGGCGGCCAGTGTGGCAACGTTCAAATCGAGGGTCAGGTGTTCGGCGATCCAGGCGTGCAGCTCCGCAAAACGGCTACCGCCCTTTTGCAGGGACAACGTCACGCTGAACTGCGATTGCCCACCGGGGCGCTTGAGAAACACCACCAGGTGCCGCGCCACTTCCAGGGCCACGGCGCGACCCAGGTCCTCCTCCACCAGCGCCAGGCACAAGTCGATACCGGCGGTCACGCCGGCGGAGGTCCACAGGTTGCCCTGCTGGATGAAAATCGGATTGGCCTCCACCGTCAGCTGTGGGTACTTGCGCGCGAGTTCTTCGCAGCGCGTCCAGTGGGTCACCACGCGGCGGCCGTCGAGCAAACCGCTGGCGGCCAGCAGAAAGGCGCCAGTGCACACCGAGGTCATGCGCCGGGCCTGGGTGGCTTTTTGCCGAACCCAGTCCACCAGCGCCGGGTCTTCGGCGGCGCCGTACACCCCCCAGCCGCCGGCAATCACCAGTGTGTCGCACGGAGCATCGGCAGGCGGCAGTGGCTCGGCCACCAGGGCCAGGCCCGCCGAGGTCATCACTGGCTCGGCCTGCGCGGCAATCACACTGACCGCATAGGGCAACGGCAAGCCCTGCTGGCGCGCCAGGTCATTGGCCGAGGCAAATACTTGCAAGGGCCCGGTGACGTCGAGCACCTGCACATTGGGAAAGGCGAGCACGTTGATGATTCTGGGCATGTTGGCGTAATTCGTGGGCTCAATGGCGTATTCGCCAAAGCCTAGGTGACTAGAGTGAAGCCGTCCATCCCTTTATCAGGAGCAGTCCCCATGACCTTGCAGATCGGCTTTTTGTTGTTCCCCGGCATCCAGCAACTGGACCTCACCGGGCCCTACGACGTGTTGGGATCGCTGCCGGATGTGAAGCTGCATCTGGTGTGGAAGGACCTCGCGCCGGTCACCTCCAGCACCGGCTTGGTATTTACCCCCAGCACCACTTATGACGAGTGCCCGACGCTGGACGTGATTTGCGTGCCCGGCGGTTCTGGCGTCGGGGCATTGATGGAGGATGAGCAGACCCTGGCGTTTCTCAAGGCGCAGGCCCAGACCGCGCGCTATGTGACATCAGTGTGCACCGGCTCCCTGGTGCTGGGTGCCGCGGGCCTGCTGCGCGGGCGTCGCGCGACCACTCACTGGGCCTACCACGACCTGCTCGCACCGCTCGGCGCGATCCCGGTGCAGGAGCGCGTGGTGCGTGACGGCAACCTGTTGACGGGTGGCGGGATTACCGCCGGGATCGACTTTGCCCTGACCCTGGCGGCCGAGCTGTACAGCGAGGCGGCAGCGCAACTGGTGCAGTTGCAGATTGAGTACGCCCCGGCGCCGCCGTTCAATGCTGGCCGGCCGGAAACCGCACCGCCGCATGTACTGGAAGAAGCCCGCAAGCGCACCGCCGAGTCGCGCAAGACCCGGGGTGAAATCGTGGCACGGGCGGCGGCCAGGTTGGGTTAAGCGTTCGCCCGTCCGTGGCGGTCGGCGGGCACCAGATGCCCGATGGTGCCGTCCCCATACGCCCGCTCCACTTTGGAAATCACCACGTGATAACCGCCGTACCAGCGGCGGTATAGGCGCTTGGCTTCCAGGTGGGTCGGGTGGCTGGCAAAGGCGCGAATGGAGGCCTCGTCACGCCAGTAATAACTGGCGTTGATCAACCCGCCATCCGCCGAACGCCACGACTCGGCCCCCACGTATCCCGGCAGCCTTGCTGCCAGTGCGTCGATCAGATTCGTGAGGCGCTGGAACTCGTCATCCCGTTCGCCGGGCTTGTAGATAAAGGCTGCGATGTACATGGGTAACGTCCTTTTATGAGTGATGTTTCACGTCGGGCGAGACATCAATGCCAAGCGCACGGCCAGCACCATCAGCACGGTTGCCAGGCCCCATTTCTGTAAGCCTGCGCTCCCCGGTTTGCCGGCAAAAAACCGGCTAACCGCCCCGCCAAAAATTCCCAGCACGGCATGAAACACACCGCTGATCAGCGTCAGGATGATCCCCAGTTGCACCAGTTGCAGCGCGATGGGGCCCGCCTCGGGGCTGACGAATTGCGGCAGGAACACCATGAAAAACAGCAGCGCCTTGGGGTTGAGCAAACTGTTGAGCATTGCCCGCACAAACACCCGGCCCAGCGGCACGCGGCTGACGTGGGCCGTGTCCAGGGCGGGCGTTTTCTGCAGGGTCTTGAACACCAGCCACAGCAGGTACAACACCCCGGCGTAGCGAATCAGGTCGAAGGCCGGCGGCCAGCTGGCGACCAGAGCGGTCACGCCGGTTGCGGTCAGTGCCGTGAGCAGCAGGTCCGCCACGCTGATGCCCAACCCGGATGCCACCCCGCCACGCCAGCCATAGGTCACACCGTGGCTGATGACGAAGGCCATGTTCGGGCCCGGGGATAACAACAGCAGCAGGACTGCGCCAGAGAACACAGCCAGGGGTGCGAGGTCGATCATGCTCAAGCCATCCGCCGGGAAAGCCTGTAGATTAATCAGCCCACCTGATACAAACAAAAAATTGATCTAGATACACTTTGCACAGGAACGCACCATGGCTCAGGTCCGCTACAAACTGATCATCGATGAACTGGCCACGCGGATTCGCGCCGGACAGTTGCCGCCGGGCACCCAGTTGCCGACCCTGCGTAGCCTGATGAACAGCCATCGCATCGCCCTCGCCACTGCCTTGCGGGTGTACAGCGAACTGGAGGCCAGCGGCCTGGTGGTGGGTGAACCGGGACGCGGGACGTTTGTGCGCGACACCACGTTGCTGCGGGGCATGGGCCTGGTGCAACAACCGCTGCAACCGGGCACCGTGGACCTGAGCCTCAACTACCCCTCGTTGCCGGGCCAGGCCGAGATGCTGCGCGACGGTTTGCGTGCCATTGCCGCCTCGGGCGACCTCGATGCGCTGCTGCATTCCGCGCCGCAGGGTGGCCGCGCCCATGAACGACAGACCGCCGCGCGGCACCTGCGCAATCGGCAGATTCGCGTGAGTGGCGAGCAAGTGCTGATCGTCAACGGTGCGCAACAAGGCCTCGCCGTCAGCCTGATGGCGCTGCTGCAACCGGGGGATGTATTGGCGGTGGATGCGCTGACGTATCCCGGGTTGAAAACCCTGGCCCAGTCCCAGCGCATCGACCTGGAGCCGCTGCCGCAACCGGCTGGGCATACGGATCTGGATGCGCTGGAGGCTTTGTGCAAACGGCGCCCGGTGCGGGCTTTTTATTGCATGCCCACGTTGCACAATCCGCTGGGCACAGTGATGGTTGAAGCCGACCGCGAGCGCCTTGCAGCGTTGGCTGAACGCTACGATTTTCTACTGATCGAAGACGGCGCCTACGCCTTTCTCGCCGAGCCCGCACCGAAGCCGTTGTTTACTTATGCGCCGCTGCGCACGGTGTATGTGTCCGGCCTTTCGAAGAGTGTGGCGTCGGGGTTGCGGGTGGGGTTTATCGTCGCGCCCAAGGCGTGGGTGCCGGCGCTGGAGCAAGCGATCCGTGTCTCGACCTGGAGCACGCCGACGCTCACGGTAAACCTGGCGTGCCGCTGGATAGAATCCGGTGCAGTGGATGCACTGGAAGAGCACAAGCGCCAGGATGCGCGCCAACGCCAGGCGCTGGCCCGGGAGGTCTTGCGAGGGTGTGAGGTGATTGCGCATCCGGCGTCGTATTACCTGTGGCTGGTGTTGCCGGAAGGTCTGCGGGCGGATGCAGTGGTGGCTGCGCTTGAGGGCCAGGGTGTGCGGGTCACCAGTGCCGAGCCGTTTGCCTGTACGGCCCATGTGCCGCATGCGTTGCGGGTGGCGCTGGGGTCGATTGATTTGGCGACGTTGAGAATAGCCTTGGGGAAAATTCACGAGGCAATTCGGATATGAATAAAGGGCCAGCAGGGTAAATCCCTTTGATTTGCGGGACATTTCCGAGACAATCTTTCGGCCTTGTGCCTGCCGGAACCGGTGGCTAGTCTTCGCCCCGTCACTGCTCATCAGTGATCGGGTTTAGTCGCCCGGATCCGAAAAGGCGCATGTCCCATCATGAGGTTTTATGGTGGCTGTGCGCAGGGCACCTTCGGGTGCGCCGGTTTTTCCTTTTCGGCCGGTCGACTAACCTGCGTACAGCCGCCACCC
>NZ_JACARZ010000010.1:0-2565 GCF_013386315.1 Pseudomonas sp. P7779
GATGCGGGCTACCAGATCGCGATTGATTGCGCCAAGGAGCAGGGTTTGAACCTGCCGATGGTCAAGTAAACCAGGCAGCCAGTTGCACCCTTTGCTTCATGGACGTCGGGCAGGTTGAGACGGATTTCAAGGTTCCGGTGCTTTATGTGTTTTCGGTAGGAGTGACTTGATGAGTCTCATGCAGATGCTCAGTTTTGGCGACACGGGTTGGGGGATGGCCTTGCTCAAGGCCGCCCTCATGACCGTGTTGTTGACCCTTGCGGCGCTGGTGGTCGGTGCGCTGGTCGGCAGCCTGGTGGCCATGGCCAAGCTTTCCAAAAAGCGTGCCTTGCGATACCTGGGGGATGCCTATTCCATCCTGTTCCGGGGGATTCCGGAGCTGTTGGTGATCTACCTGTTCTATTTCGGCGGTGCCAGTGTGGTGACGGCCGTCAATCACTGGTTTGGCGGTGAAGGCTATGTCGATGTCCCGCCGTTCATGGTGGGGGCCATCGCCGTCGGATTGATCTCGGCGTCGTATCAGGCTGAGGTCTATCGCGGTGCCTTTATCGCGGTGGCCAAGGGTGAGCTTGAGGCAGCACTGGCGATCGGCATGAACCGCGCAACGCGGATTCGCCGGGTGCTGATCCCGCAGATCTGGCGGTACGCGCTGCCGGGCCTGGGCAACGTCTGGCAAATGAGCCTGAAAGACTCCGCGCTGATTTCGGTGATTGGCCTGGTGGAACTGATGCGCGCCAGCCAGGTGGCGGCGGGTTCCACGCGCCAGTACTTCACGTTCTACATCGTCGGCGGCGTGTGCTACCTGATTCTGACCGGGCTTTCGGGCCGTCTTTTCAATATTGCCGAAGCGCGCGTACAGCGTACGCAGCGGCGCAATCCTGCACAGTCGTGAGAAGGGACCGTTTGCCATGATCGATTTCGCCTTTCTTGCCGACACCATGCTCAAGTTGCTGGGTGCCTTGCCCATCACCCTGGCCTTGTTTTTTTCGTCCCTGACCCTGGGGTTGCTGCTGTCGCTGGGCGTGGTGTCCATGCGCGTCAGCCGCTGGCCATTCCTCAGCTACCCGGCGCGTTTCTACATCATGCTGTTTCGCGGCACGCCGCTGATGATCCAGATGTTCCTGATCTATTACGGCCTGGGGCAGTTCCCGGCGATTCGCGACAGCTTCCTGTGGGTGGTGTTGAGGTCGCCTTATGGCTGCGCCGTGGTCTCCCTGGCGCTGTGCACCGCCGGTTACACCGCTGAAATCATTCGCGGTGGCCTGCTGAGCGTGCCTCAAGGGCAGATCGAAGCGGGGCAGGCGGTAGGCATGGGGCGTTGGACCCTGCTGTGGCGAGTGATCGGCCCGGTCACCTTGCGCCAGGCGCTTCCGGCCTATTCCACCGAGGCCATTTTGCTGGTCAAGTCCACCGCGCTGGCCAGCCTGGTCACCGTGTGGGACGTCACCGGCGTGGCGCAACAAATCATCCAGCGTACCTACCGCACCATGGAAGTGTTCATTTGTGCGGCGTTGATCTACCTGATCCTGAATTTCCTGGTGGTGCGTGTGGTGGCCTGGATTGAACATCGTCTGTCGCCCCATCTGCGTGAGCGGCCGAAAGACCTGCCGGTCAAGCAAACCCCCGAACCTATTTCTCATTCCTGATTGCAGCGGAGCTTGTCATGAGTACTCAGATTCAGAGCGCCCTTACGGTTAACAACATTCACAAGGCTTTCGGTTCGGCACAGGTTCTCAAGGGGATTTCGCTGGAGGCTCACAAAGGTGACGTGATTTCCATCCTCGGTGCCAGCGGTTCGGGCAAGAGCACTTTCCTGCGTTGTATCAACCTGCTGGAAACCCCGGACGAGGGCAGTATTGTGCTCGACGGCGAAACCATCGAGCTCAAGCGCCAGCGCAACGGTCGGTTGTTGCCTGGCAGCACGCGGCAGGTGGAGACCATGCGCAGCAAGCTGGGCATGGTGTTCCAGAGTTTTAACCTGTGGTCGCATATGACGGTTTTGCAAAATGTCATCGAGGGGCCGATGCGGGTGCTCAAGCGTTCGAAGGCCGAGTGTGTGGAGGAAGCTGAGCAACTGCTGCACAAGGTGGGGCTTTATGATCGCCGTGATTATTACCCGGCGCATTTGTCGGGTGGGCAGCAGCAGCGGGTGGCGATTGCCCGGGCGTTGGCGATGAACCCGCAAGTAATGTTGTTTGATGAGCCGACGTCGGCGCTGGACCCGGAGTTGGTGGGGGAGGTGTTGCGGGTGATGCGGTCGCTGGCCGAGGAAGGGCGGACCATGTTGGTGGTGACCCATGAGATGGGGTTTGCGCGGCATGTGTCCAATCGGGTGGTGTTTATGGCCAATGGGTTGATTGATGCCCAGGGCACCCCGGCGGAGTTGTTTGAGGGGTTGCCGACTGAGCGGTTTCGGCAGTTTGTATCGAGTCATACGCAGCGTAGTGCGGAGTAGTGGAGTGTTAAAAGCAAAGGCAAGATCCAGAGCGAAGGCAGAGCTGCTTTTCTGTAGGAGCTGGCTTGCCGGCGATGCAGACACCTCGGTGCATCAGGCACACCCAGTTG
>NZ_JACARZ010000100.1:0-892 GCF_013386315.1 Pseudomonas sp. P7779
CAGCACCGCCGTGACCAGCGCCGCCCAGCCCAGCACCTTGAAGTGAATCATCAACCCCAGGTTGGAACGCACCTGGCATTCCCAGCGGCTGGCTTCGTCGGCGCAAATGCCCACCCAACGGCCATCCTCCATGAATCCGTAACGCGCGCCATAACTGGCGGCCAGCCAAAGCGGCAGGGCAATAAGCAACAGGATCAGCGGAAAACGGCGGGACATGGGGCACTCCGATAGGCGAAAACGGCGCCCAGCTTAATCCCCCGGTGGCCGTTGGCAAGTTTTGCAAACAGATAAGTGTTCATTAAGGCGTGCCAAAGTGTATCGTCTCGCTACTATTACCCCGATTCCGACGTTTTTTCCGACTTTTAGTGCCGAAGGCTGGCACTTCGGCAGCAACGCGGTGGTCATAGCCTGCGAACTCCACTTCAGCACGTTTTCCTCTTAGGGATTTAGTCATGCTCCGTTCCTTGCGCTGTGCGGCCCTGTTGGGCAGCCTTTTTCTGAGTGCGTCAGCACTGGCGGTCGATATCGACCAGGCCAGCTATGGCTACCCTTTGACCAACCCGTTTGAAGCGACCATCGCCACCACCCCGCCGAACCTGCGGCCGGAACTGCCATCGGACGATCAAATCAATCAGTCCGACTACACCCTGACGATGCGTCCCGAGCGCGAGTTCAGCCTGCCTGACAACTTCTGGGCGGTGAAGAAACTCACCTACCGCATCGCCAAGCAGGACCGTGCCGCACCGCTGATCTTCCTGATCGCCGGCACCGGCGCACGCTTTGACAGCACCATCAACGAATACCTGAAAAAGCTCTACTACAAGGCCGGTTACCACGTCGTCCAGCTGTCGTCCCCCACCAGCTTCGACTTCATCGCCGCCGCCTCGCGCTT
>NZ_JACARZ010000101.1:0-30093 GCF_013386315.1 Pseudomonas sp. P7779
GACCGTGCCCGCTTTAGCTTCTGATTTGGCTTTTAACACTCAAGCCGGCTTTCAGGTCGCTGTAAGAGCGGAACCAATATCGGCCATCACCCAAATAACGGATATGCCCCCGATCTACCACCCCCGCAACCGCTCCCAAACCTGCACCTCACCATTCTCCAGCAGCGCGCCATAGCTGCCGAACTGCGTCCCCGTAGCACACGCATGGTTAGGCAAAACCCTCAGCCGCGTCCCCAGCGGAAACCGCTCAACCACATCCACCGCCACCCCGTCGAACCAAGCCACCCCATGCTCCTGATTCGCGCTGCCCACCAGCAACCCCTCAATCACCTCACCACCCTCGGTACACACCTGCCCATAACCAAAATCCCGCTTCTGCGACTGCGTCCCACGATCCCGACTCATCGCCATCCACCCCGCGTCGGTAATGATCCAGCCCTTTTCCACCTGATGCCCGATCACCGTAGTCAGCACACTCAACGCCAGCTCATCAATGCGGCACACCCCAACGTTATGCATCACCAAATCAAAAAACGCATAAACCCCGGCCCGCAGCTCAGTCACACCCTCCAGGCTCACCGCCGACAGCGCCGTGGGCGTCGAACCCACACTCACCTGCAAGCAAGGCAACCCCGCCCCCCGAATCACCTCGGCCGCTGCAACACAGCGCGCCCGTTCCTGCTCGGCAATCGCCCGCAACGCCTCAGGCGTATCCAGCCCGTAACTTTCCCCGGCATGAGTCAACACCCCGGCAAGCATCCCGCCGCCATACAGCAGCCTGGCGATCTCCAGCAGCAGCGGATCCTGAGGCTTCACCCCGGACCGGTGCCCATCACAGTCAATCTCAATCAGCACCGCAAAAACCTCACCCTGCAGCGCACCAAACTCGACAATCGCCCGGGCCCCGGCAAGGCTGTCGGTGATCAGCGTCAGCGCACACCCCTGACGACGCAACGCCAACGCCTGAGGCAATTTATGCGGCGCCATCGCCACCGCATACAGAACGTCCCGAATGCCGAGGTCGAAAAAATACTCGGCCTCCTTCAACGTCGAAACCGTAATCCCCGTGGCCCCGGCGGCGATTTGTGCCGCCACCACCTCGGCACATTTATGGGTCTTCACATGGGGCCGCAAGCTCACACCCAAGTCATCGGCACGCTGCTGCATACGCAGGATATTGCGCTGCATCCGGGTCACATCCAGCAAAGCTGTCGGGGTTTCCATCGTGCACACTCCAAAAGGTAAATTGACGGTCTATCCAGTACTGGATATGTTGTCTGAATGAAAAAACACACTCCCGAACAAGCGGCCTTGATCAGCCAGCTCGAACAGATTGCCGAAGGCCTGAGCAAGACCTTCAGCCCGTTTTGCGAGGTCGTGCTGCACGACCTGCGCGACCCGCAGCACGCAATCATGGCCATCCACAACAACCTCTCCGGGCGCCAGCCGGGTGACCCGGCCACCGAGCTGGGCCTGGCGCGGATTGCCGATCCCGAGTACCCGCAGGTGATCGCCAACTACCAGAACCAGTTCGCCGACGGGCGTCAGGTCAAGAGCACTTCCATCGGCATCAAGGACTCCACCGGCAAGTACGTGGCGGCCTTGTGCATGAACGTCGACCTCTCGTTGTTCCGTGGCTTGCAGGGCATGCTGGAACAGTTCGGCTCGGTCAGCGGCGATCGGCCCGCCGAGTCTCTCGACCCGTCCGGTGCGGACGCCATTCGTGCGCGCATCGACCAGTTCGCCGCACGCCTGGCGACCACCCCACGTGCCCTCAAGGCCGCCGACCGGCGCCTGCTGATGCAAGAGCTGAAAGAAGCCGGCGTGATGGACATCCGGCGTGCCATGGAAACGGTTGCCTCACACCTTGGGGTCTCGCGGGCGGCGGTCTACACCTACGCCAAATGACCTATGCCGAGCGCGCCACGGCTTCGATTTCAATCAGATAGCCGTGGTGCAGTTCCGGCACCGGCACCACCGCGCGGGCGGGGCGGTGATCCCCCAGCGCAGCGGCGTACAAGCCATCAAATTCAGGCCAGTGTTTTACCCCCACCACGTACACCGTGACTTTCACCAGGTCTGCGGGTGAGCCGCCTGCGGCCTTCAAAATCGCCAACAGATTGTCCAGGGCCACTTGAGCCTGTTCGGCAAACGAAGCCTCGAGGTTATGACGCCCGTCAGGGCTCACCGGCAATTGACCGGAGATGTACAGCGTGCCCTGGTGGCTTACGGCCTGGGAGTAGTGACCGGCAGGCGCCGAGGCCGCGGGGGTGTGGATGAAGTTCATTGTGGAGCGCTCAGCAATTGCGCATACGTTTGGAGGTCGACGTTGCCGCCGGTCACGATGACGCCCACGCGCTGGCCCCGGAACTGCTGCTTGAGGTTTCGCAGGGCCGCGAGGCCAAGGCAGCCGGTGGGCTCCACGACCATCTTCATGCGCTGCATGAAGAACTTCATCGAGGCCACCAATTCGGCGTCCGAGACAGTGAAAATGTCAGTGACCTGCTCGCGAATGATCGGGAAGGTGTGCTGACCCAAATGCTGGGTCTGGGCGCCGTCGGCGATGGTGACGGGCGTATCGATGTGCACGATGCTGCCGCTCTGGAAGGAGCGCTTGCCGTCGTTCCCGGCTTCGGGCTCGACCCCGTACAAGAGGCAATCGGGCGCCAGCGCACGGGTGGCCAGCGCGGTGCCGGAGAGCATGCCGCCACCACCCAGGCCGACAAACAGCGCGTCCAGCGGGCCGGTGAACTCCAGCAGCTCCTTCGCGGCAGTGCCCTGGCCGGCCAGCACGTCCGGGTGGTCGAAGGAGGGGATCAGGGTCATGCCGTGTTGCTCGGCGAGTGTGCGACCAATCTGCTCGCGGTCTTCGGTGACGCGGTCATAGAACACCACCCTTGCACCGTATTCCCGGGTAGCGGCGACCTTCGCGGCGGGGGCGTCGGTGGGCATCACGATGGTTGCCGGCATCTGCAACAACCGCGCGGCCAGCGCGATGCCTTGCGCATGATTACCCGAGGAAAACGCCACGACGCCAGCCTTGCGCTGCTGCTCATCAAAACGCGACAGCGCATTGAAGGCGCCGCGAAACTTGAACGAGCCGGTGCGTTGCAGGTTTTCGCACTTGATAAACACCTGGGCGCCGGTCTCGGCATCGAGGGTACGCGAGGTGAACACCGGCGTGCGGTGGGCGAAGCCTTCCAGGCGCTCGGCGGCTTTGATTACGTCATGGTAGGAAGACGGTGGCATGGGAGGGACCTCTCGAATTTCGTTGGATGGATAAAATATCCATATCTATACAAACTGTAAAGTTGCATTTCATGCTAGCGTTTCGGGCTTCTCTGATCTGTAGAGGGCTCGACGTTGATTCGACTGACCGATTACATCGCTGATTTTTCCCGTTCGCCGCTGGCACCCTGGGTGGATCTTGCGCCGTGGGAGTTGGTGACCCAGGCGCCGGAAATCGTTCGCAAATTGCTGGCGGGGCTTTCTGATGATGACTATGAGATTCATGACGAGATTGCCGTGCACCGTACTGCGGTCGTGGAGGCGGGCGCTGTTTTGAAATCGCCGCTGATCATCGGCGCCCACTGTTTTATCGCTGCCGGTGCCTACCTTCGCGGCGGTTGCTGGGTGGATGAATATTGCATCTTCGGACCGGGTGCAGAGCTCAAGACATCCTTTGTCTTCAGCGGCAGCAAGTTGGCGCATTTCAACTTTGTCGGTGATTCGGTATTGGGCCGCGGGGTTAACCTGGAAGCCGGCAGTATCGTGGCCAACTACCGGAACGAGCGTGACGACAAGGAAGTGCAGGTGCGCATTGATGGGCAGTTGCAGCGCACCGGCTGTGACAAGTTTGGCGCGCTGCTTGGGGATCAGTGCCGGGTGGGAGCCAATGGCGTGCTGGCGCCGGGTGCGGTGCTCGGTTCAGGTCGTGTGGTGGGGCGCGGTCAACTGTTCGATGGAGAAGTGGGCAACGGTTAGTCGAAAAGAACGTGGTATGCCGGCGGGTTATTAAATAGAATGAATCTCATTTGAGACTGGCTCGCGCCGCGCAGGTTACTTGCCATGAATGATGCTGTAGTGCCGACGCACCTCGCTGAACCCAGCCTTCACACGTTGTATCGCGACCACCGCAGCTGGCTCGAAAGCTGGCTGCGGCGCCGCTTGGGCAACGCCTGGGATGCGGCCGACCTGAGCCAGGACACGTTCCTGCGGGTGCTGGCCAGCGCGCAGCCGATTGCGCAATTGCAGGAGCCCCGGGCCTATCTGGTGACGGTGGGCAAGCGCTTGCTGGTGAATTTTCACCAGCGGCGCAGTCTGGAACAGGCGTATCTCAATGCGTTGATGCAGTTGCCGGAGGCTTGCGTGCCGTCGCCGGAGCAACGCTGGTTGCTGCTGGAAACCCTGCAAGCCCTGGATGAATTGCTCGACGGTTTGCCGGCGGTGGTGCGCCGCGCGTTTCTTTGGAGCCAGCTGGAAGGACTCGGCTATCGGGAGATTGCCGAGCGGCTCAAGGTGTCCGAGCGTACGGTCAAGCGCTACATGGCCCAGGCTTACGAGCATTGCCTGCTGGTGGAACTGTGAGCCGTACTGCGCCGGATCTCGCCCGGGCGGCGGCGCAATGGCTGGCGTTGCTGGAATCCGGCAGCGCCACCGAACGTGATCACGCCCGCCTGCAGCAGTGGCGTGACAGCCATCCCCAGCATGAGCAGATCTGGCAAAAAGCCCAGTCGCTGCGCCAACGGTTTACCGACTTGCCGCCAGCGTTGGCCATGGCCAGCCTTGATCGTCCGCAACCGGGACGGCGTGCAGTACTCAAGCGTGCCTTGGGCGTCGCCGCGTTGTTGCCAACCGCGTGGTTGCTCAGCCGGCAATTGCCTATCGACGTGTGGCGCGCCGACCTGCACACCGCTACTGGCGAACGCAAGCGAGTGCCGCTGTTGGATGGCAGCAGCCTGCAACTGAATACCGCGAGCGCGGTGGACGTGGATACGGCCCGGCGCCGTGTGACGCTGGTGGAAGGGGAGATGGCGTTGACGGTGCCGGGGGCTGGTGCGCTGACGGTGCAGACGCGTTATGGCCAGGTGATCGTCAGCCAGGCTGAAGTGTGTGTGCGGCAGTTGTCTTCCGGGTGTTTGGTGTCGGTGTTGAAGGGCGCGGTGCAGGTGCAGGACCTGCGTGGGCAAGTGGCGACATTGCAGGGGGGGCAGCAGGCACGGTTGCAGGCGTCGGGGATGGGCGCTGCGGTGGGGTTTGATGCGTTGCAATTGGGTTGGCGCGACGGTGTGCTGACTGCGCAGAACCAGCTGTTGGGTGATTTTTTGCGGGAGCTGGAGCGGTATCGGCCGGGTGTGCTGCGCTGGGACCCGAGCCTTGAAGCGCTGCGGGTCACTGGGAGTTTTCAGTTGGCCGATACCGATCGAATTCTTGCGTTGCTGGCGTCGACGATGCCGCTGCAAGTGCAGTCCCGTACGCAGTATTGGGTGACGTTGACGCCGCGTAAATCGGCTGCTTGATGCGATCCTTGTGGGAGCGGGCTTGCTCGCGAAGAACCTGAGAGCGCCGCGTTGAATCAGGATGCCCGCGTCATCGTTAACNNACATTTGAACCGTGCCCGCTTCAGCTTTTGATTTTGGGCGGACTCAACACGTGCCTTTCAGATCACATGCGCCCGCTGCAGCTCAGTCAACGCCAGTGCCTTGAGCCGCGCCAACAGCGGATCCCGCCGATCCCGCGGATGCACCAGCTCCACCGCCAGCTCCTGGCGAATACTGCTCGGCCGGTTATCCATCACCAACACCCGGTCACTCAGGTACAGCGCCTCGTCCACATCGTGAGTCACCAACAGCAGGGCGATCCCGTGGTGCTCGGCCAATTGCAGCAGCAGGTCCTGCAGCTTCATGCGGGTAAACGCATCCACCGCGCTGAACGGTTCGTCCAGCAACAGCACCTGCGGTCGTGAATACAGCCCGCGAGCAATCGCCACCCGTTGCGCCATCCCGCCAGACAACGCCTTGGGCAACGCCTGGCCAAAACCCGTAAGCCCCACCTCATCGATCAACTGCGCGACCCAGGCCTTGTCATAGCCATCGTCATCGCTGAAACCAATGTTTTGCTCCACCGTCAGCCACGGCATCAGCCGTGGCTCCTGGAACACAAACGCGACCTCACCACCACCTTGCAACAGCTCCCCCTGATAGTCCTTTTCCAGCCCGGCGACGATCCGCAGCAAGGTGCTTTTGCCGCAGCCACTGGGGCCCAGCAAACTGACGGCTTCCCGCGGCTGCAAGGCCAAATGGACATTGGTCAGCACCGTCGTCGCGCCGAAGTTTTTCCGCTCGACGCGAATGTCCAGTAGCGCTTCACTCATGCTCAATTCTCCGGGCCTTGGCCGTTGAAGGTGTCGCGCCAGGCCAGGCAGCGTTTTTCCAGGGCCGCCAACAGGCCGTCGCTGATCTTGCCCAGCAGCGCCAGCACGATGATCGCCGCCAGCACAATGTCAGGCCGTGAGGTTTCCCGGCCATCGCTGAGCAGGTAACCCAGGCCCTTGGTCGCAGCGATCAACTCGGCCGCCACCAGGAACATCCACGCCAGGCTCAGGCCGCTGCGCAAGCCGGTGAACAGGCCGGGCAGGGCGGCAGGCAACAGGATGCGACGCACCAGGCGCGTGCGGCTGAAGCCATACATCTGCCCGACTTCCACCAGCTTGCGGTCGATGTCGCGAATGGCCGCGACGCCATTGAGGTACACCGGGAAGAACGCGCCGATGGCAATCAGCACGATCTTCGAGGTCTCATCAATGCCCAGCCACAGCAGCAACAGCGGCACCCAGGCCAGGCTCGGGATCGAGCGCAGGCCGGCGAAGGTTGGTTCCAGGTACGCCTCGGCCTCGCGGCTCAAGCCGACCCAGGCGGCAAACACCAGGGCCAGGCCGGCGCCGATGGTGAACCCCAGCAGCACCCGCAACAGGCTGGCGCTGATGTGTTTCCACAGCGCGCCTTCGGCGAGGTCGGTGAGGGTCACGGCGATCTCGCTGGGCGCCGGCATCTGGTAGGACGGCAGCCAGCCGATGCGCACCACCACTTCAAGGATCACCAGGATCAACACCGGCAACGCCAGGCCCTTGAGCCGCCGCGGCCAGGCGCTGCGCTGCACGGTGAGCGTTGGCGCGAGTGCGACGGGCAGGGTTTCGCTTTTGCTGCGCATGACGCTCCCCTTATGGACGAGGCAAAGCCTGGCCAAAGCTTGGGTCGATCAACTGGTCGATCACCTGATCCACATTCACCCCACGGCGCACCAGTTCTTCCGACACCAGGATCGGCGCGGCCGCCTTGGACGACACCACGTCCTGGGCAGTGAGCAATGGGCTGCTCAAGTCGGTACGCGACAATTGCAGCTTGGCCACGTCCAGGGGCAGGCCGGATTCGTCGGCCAGCAGCTTGGCGAATTCGTCGGGGTGTTTCACCGCCCAGTTGCGGGCTTTTTCATAGGCGCCGAGCACCTTGGCGACGGTCTGTGGGTGCTCCTTGGCGTATTTGTCGGTCACGCTGACCACGCCGTAGCTGTTGAAGTCCTTGTTGCGGTACAGCAGGCGCGAACCCGCCTGGATTTCGCTGGCGGCCATGTGCGGGTCGAGACCGGCCCAGGCATCCACATCACCTTTCTCCAGGGCGGTACGGCCGTCGGGGTGCTGCAGATGCACCAGCTCCACGTCGTCCTTGTTCAGGCCGGCTTTCTGCAGGCTGCGCAGGGTGAACAGGTACGGATCAGTACCTTTGGTGGCGGCGATTTTCTTGCCCTTGAGGTCGCTGACGCTCTTGAACGTTGAGTCCTTGCGCACCACCAGTGCAGTCCACTCGGCGCGGCTGTACACATACACCGACTTGATCGGGCTGCCATTGGCCCGGCTGAGCACCGCCGACAGGCTGGCGGACGAGGCGAAGTCGACGCCGCCGCTGTTGAGGTATTCCAGGGAACGGTTGCTGCCCTGGCTCAACACCCAGCCGACCTTGGTTTGCGGCAGCGCTTCTTCAAGCCAGCCGAAGTGCTTGAGCACCAGGCTCACCGGGGAGTAGTAGGCGTAGTCCAGGTTGACTTGCGCAGGATCGGTTTCCGCTGCGTGGGCCAGGGGTTGCAGGCTGACGGCCAGGGCGCAGGCGCCCAACAGGGTATTGAAGAAGGGTTTCATGGAACAGCTCCGGACAAGGCGGGAAAAGAGAAGGTTTTTCTTATATTCAGAAAATCCATATGGCATGTTCCATCATGCGTTATAGGAATATGCAGTCTCTGTGCCAGCGTCTTTGCAAGGCAGGGCAACACCCTGGCGTAGCAGTTGTCGAGCCCAAGCGAGGCTGCGTTCGCGGTGTGTCAGACAGACCGCTGACGCAGTCTCGCTTGGGCTTGACAGCTGCTACGTGGGGAGTGGTTGGGAGTAGGGAGGCGGGCACTTTGTTGAATCACTGTTGGCTGTGCAACAGCTTGCATATGTTTTTAGGGAATAAATAAAGAGTTATATATTCCTTTTGTTGGTTTCACGAATAGGGCACTTTGAGTGCCTGCGCATTCGTGCGGATTGACCCAACAGACCAAAGGAAAGCCGACATGACCATTAAAGCGATCAACGTGCGCAACCAGTTCAAAGGCGTGATCAAGGAAATCCTGATCGGCGAAGTGGTGTCCGAGATCGACGTGCAAACCGCGTCGGGGATCGTGACGTCGGTGATTACCACACGCTCGGTGCGTGACCTGGAATTGAAGGTGGGCAGTGAAGTGATTGCCTTTGTGAAGTCGACTGAAGTGTCGATCGCCAAGCTGTAAACCCGAGTCCAGTTGTGAACCCAATCCAAATGTGGGAGCGGGCTTGCTCGCGAATGCGGTGTGACAGTCGACATCTACAATGACTGATCCACCGCTTTCGCGAGCAAGCCCGCTCCCACATTTTGTTTTGCATACAGCCGTTGGAGGGTTAGTTGAGTCGAGGCCCGCCTCCCGATGGCCGGGCCCCAGGCTTCTCATCCGACGCATCCGGCAGTGCCTTGGGCGTTTCACTCGGGTCCTTGTAGTCCTTGTGCAAATCCCCATCCAGCCGGTTGCTCGACGAGCCGCCGCTTTGTGGTGTGGAGTCGAAATGCTCCCACTCCGATTGCTGGAAGCGGAACAGGCTGTCATCGGTCGGCGTGTCGCGGCCGTGGTAGTGGTGGATCTCGTAGTGGGCGTATTCGACCTTGTCCGCCCAGTTGTCCTGCAACAAACCGTCGCCGGCCAGGTCGCGGTACCAGTCGTTTTCCTTCTCGGTGGCCTTCTGTTTTTTATTGTGGTCGACGAAGTAACCGATGATCCCGCCTACCACCGCCAACACCACGCCCACCAGGAACAGCGGCCCGGTCAGCGCCGCCGCCGTGCCCGCGCCAAACAGCGCCGCCGCACCCAATACCCCGGCCGACGCGCCGAACGCACCGCCCGCCACTTGCAAGCCCCCTGCGGCCTGAGCCAACGGGTCTTTGCTGTCCACGCCGCTTTTGATCGCCAGGGCGCCGAGCACAATGTCGGCAAAACCACCGGCAATGTCCGTCGCCGGGCCCAACACCTTGATCACGGAACCGGCGATCTTCGCCGATTGGGAGGCGCCAAGCTTGGCCGCACCGGCTGCCTTGAGGCCGTCATCCAGGTGAGTGGCGAGGCCTTCGGTAGCTTCGGTTACCGCCTTGTCGCCCTCGCCAAACAGCTTGGCCACGCCGTCGTACTGGCTGTCGGGAACCGCGTCCAGGGCCGCAGCGATTTCCTTGCTGACCTTTGAGTCGATTTCGGTGGGCTTGCTGAAGTCGATGACTTTGCCGGCCGCCCCTTCCTTGCCCCAGATTTCCGGCAGGGTCTTGTCCAGGCCGAGGAAGTCCACCAGGCCGCCCTTGCCCAGGGCTTCGCCGATCTTGTCACCGAGCTTGACGAAGTGGCTGGCGCCGCCGGCAAAACTCAGGAAGTCCTTGGCGATGGTCATGCGTTGGGCCGGGGTTTCGCCGAGCTTGCCGCCTTTGCCCACCAGTTGGTAAATCCCCGAGAACAGGCTGACGCCGGCGCCCATCGAACCGAGGATGCCTTTGCTGTTGAGGGTGTTGAACACTTCGCCGAGCATGCCGCGATCCGCCACCGGGATATACGGTTTGCTCAGGGCGGTTTTCACGTCGGCTTCGCTGATGGTGCCGCTGTTCTTGTAGACGTCGCCGAGCTCTTCCAGGGCCTTGGTCACGGCCGAGGATTTCTCCTTGCCCTCCAGGCCTTCGTTGAGGAATTTCTCCAGCACTTCCTGGCTGCGGCGCGGCAGGTCCAGCAGGTTGCCCTTGAGCACGCCCTTGAGCAGGCCGAACAGGTCCTTGGTGGCCAGCTCCTTGTTGTCGTCGGAGATCTTGCTCGGGTCCGAGAGAATCTCGTTGAGGTCGGTGGTGAGGCCATCGGCCTGGATATTCTGCGCGGCCTTGGTGGCGGCTTCCGGGTCGAACAGCGACAGCGAGGTCAGGGTGTTGCTCAGGTCCTGCTGGGCTTCGTGGCTCTTGCCCTGTTTTTGCAGGTCCTTGAGGTACAGCACATAGTCGGGGTTGCTGGTCAGGTCGAGAAGCTTCTGCTTGATCTCGTCCTTGTTGGGCAGGTGACTGATGGCGTCGTCCATCTTGGTCTTGTAGTCGGCCTGCACCGTCGGGTCCTTGAACAACTCGCCGATCTGCTCCTGCACTGCCTTGCCGTCGATGATGTCGTGCATGTCGGCGGAGGTGAGCTCGGTCTGCTTGTCATCGAACTCGCGCCAGGTGGTGTTGAACGGGCGCTTGGATTCTTCGTAGCCGGTGATGCCATGGCCGTTCTGGTAGGCGGCCTGGGCTTCCAGGGCACGGACCAGTTTGGCCCGTGGGTCGTCTTTGGGAATCGAGCCGTCCTTGACGCCGGCGCGGTAGGTGTCGATCAGTTCGGTGGTGGCCAGTTCGCTGACGCTCTGGGTCGGCGACTTGTCGTCGTCCTTGTCGGCATGCACGCCGGTGTCGAGGTTGAGCACGTCGAGCTCATCGTTGCTCGGCAGGTTGTACTTGGCGCGGGTCTCGTCGACGGTGCCGGCGCTCCAGGCTTCCCATTTCGCCACCACTTCGTCGTAGAGCTGCGGGCTGAGCTCCTTGGAGACGATGACCTTGCCTTCGCTGGTTTCATAGCGGATCAGGCCGTCCCCCAGCTCGTCGGGGGAACCGAAGGTGATCTCGGTGTTCTTCAGGAAGTCATTCGGCCCGGCCAGCTTGTAGCCGGCGTCTTCACTGGAGTGGATCTTGCTCCAGGTGTCCTGGGCGGTGGCCACGCTCTTGAACAGTTCCGGGCTGACGTCGGCCGATACGACGACCTTGGTGCCGTCGTGGGTTTCATAGGTCAGCACATTGCCTTGCTGGCCTTCGATCCAGCCGAAGCCCTTGTAGTCGTTCAGCTCCGGCGCCTTGGTATTGGCGTCTGCCAGGGTCGAGCCGTCGTTGAGCGCGGACTCTACGGCGGCCTTTTTGTCGGGGTTGGTGTAGACCTCGTGCAGGCCTGCCAGGTAGTCGAACAGCTTGGGATTGTCGTCGCGGGCCACGACCATTTTCTGGCCATTGCTTTCAAAGCGGATCAGGCCGGGGCCGACTTCATCCTTGGGGCCGACGGTGGTGCCGGCGTAGGGCGGCCACACTTCGTTGTCGCTGGCGCGCTTGTAGCCGGCGTCTTCGCTGCTGCCCAGGCCGGTGAAGCTTTCATAGGCTTCCTTGGCTTTCTGGAAGGCCTCGGGGTTGTCGCGCTGGCTGATGACGAACTTGTTGCCGTCCTGGGTCTCGTAGCGAATCACGCCGGGGCCGGTTTCGTCGGGCGGGCCGAGGGATTTGTAATCACCGAGCTTTTCCGGGGCCGTGGCGTCGCCGCCCAGGCGCTGGTAGCCGGCGGCTTCGCTGGCGTTGACGCCGGAGAGTGCCTTGAAGTCGGCGCTGACTTGCTTGAACAGCTCGGGGCTGTCTTTTTCGCTGACGATGACTTTCTTGCCGTCCTGGGTTTCATAGCGGATCAGGCCGGGGCCGACTTCGTCCGCCGGGCCGATGGCCTTGTAATCCCCCAGGGTGGTGGGCGGCGCGGCGTCCTTGGCGGCCAGTTCATAGCCTTGTTCCTTGCTGGCAGCGAGCCCTTGCGCGGTTTTGTCGCCGGCCTCCACCTTCTTGTTGTTGGCGCTGTTCTTGAGCAGCACGTGGAACGCCGCGCCGGACTTGGGCGGTGTGAGAGGAAGGGCTTTGGGGTCGGTCGAGCGGTTGAGCGGCTGGGTCGTCATGCCATGGAACTCCTGCTGTTACCGGTGGGACGAATCGGCAAAAACAGTAACAGCAGGGGTTCGGCGGTCGTTGCGAAAAGTTGTGAATTGCGCCTTAACGGTGACGCAGGCTGCGTTCCAGGCGGGCGATGCCTTCTTCCAGCATGGCCCGTGGGCAGCCGAAGTTCAGGCGCACGAATTGCTGGCTGTCATCGCCGAATTCAATCCCGGCGCTCAAGCCGACCCTGGCCTGTTCGAGGAAGAACCGTTGCGGGTCGTCCAGGCCCAGGGCGCTGCAATCCAGCCAGGCCAGGTAGGTGCCTTGAGGCGCATGCATGACCACGCCGGGCAGGCGGGTTTGCACGGCGTTCAGCAGGTAATCGCGGTTGGCTTGCAGGTAGGCCACCAGCGCCTGCAGCCAGTCGCCGCAGTCGCTGTAGGCCGCACGCGTGGCTTCCAGGCCCAGGGGGCTGACGCTGTCGACCATGCCGCAGCGGGCTTGGTTGAAGCGCTCGCGGATCTCGGGATTCTGGATCACCGCGAAGCAGGTCTTCAACCCGGCGACGTTATACGCCTTGCTCGCCGACATCAGGGTGATAGTGCGCTGGGCAATCTCGGGGCTGAGGCTGGCGGTGGGAATATGCCGGCGGCCGTCAAAGCACAGCTCGGCGTGGATTTCATCGGAGACGATCAGCGCACCCTGGTCCAGGCAGGCGCTGGCCACGGCCAGCAGTTCCTCACGGGGGAAGACCTTGCCCATCGGGTTGTGCGGGTTGCTCAACAGCAGTGCCCCGGCGCCGGTGAGGGCCTCACGCATTGCCGGCAACGGCGTGAGGTACTCGCCTTCGGCGCTCAGCTCAAATGGCACTTCGATCTTCGGCAGGTTCCAGTGGCCGGGCGCCAGGCGGATCGGGCGATAGTTGGGGGTTTGCAACACCACCGGTTGGCCGGGCTGCACAAATGCGTGCAGCGCCATGTTGAAACCAGGCTCGACCCCCGGCAGGAACAGCAACTCATCCGGCTGTACGCGCCACGCGTACTTGGCCCACAGATCGGCGACGATCGCCTCGCGCACGCCATCGCAGGCCACGCTGTAGCCGAGGATCTGCTGACCCAGTCGCTCGTGCAACGCTTGAAGCACGGCCGGTGGGGCAGCGATGTCCATGTCGGCAATCCACATCGGCAGAACGTCTTGCGGGTAACGACTCCACTTGGTGCTGCCGGTGCCGAGGCGGGAGTGGATCGTGTCGAAATCAAAGCTCATGGGTGGCTCGTATCAGGGAGGCGGGCGTAGAAATGGCGCTGATTCTAGCGCCATTAATTTTACGCGCCAGCGCTGATTGCCGCCCGGGCGCCCGCTTGCCGGTCAAATGCCTCGGCCAACTGCGTGTGGGCCTGTTCCAGGCTGCGCTGCACGGCGGCTTCGCCACGCACCATGGCCCCCAGATAGACGAAATCCACCGCGTGAATGCCCACGGTTCCAAGGATCGCCTGCAGGTAGGGCGTGAGGAAGTCGGGCTCGCGGTTTTTTCGCGAACTGCCGGAGCTGACCAGTACAAAGGTGCGCCGGTCCTTGAGCAAGCCGACTTTCTCAAACTGCGGATTCACCGTGAAACTGCGGTGGATGCGCACCACATGGTCGATCCAGCACTTGAGGGCCGCCGGCACCGTGAAATTGTGCACGGGGGTGCAGATGATCAACAGGTCACAGGCTTCCAGCTCGACAATCAGTTGCTCGGAGCGCTCGGTTGCCGGGCCGCTCAGGCCGCCGGGCGTGGTCAGGGCGTTGGCGTATTCCCGGGTCAGCGCCGGCAAGCCCTGGCCGCCGTAGTCGCGTTCGACCACTTCGGCCTCGGGTGCCTGTTCGCGGAGCAGGGCGCGGGCCAGGCGGAAGGTCTGGGCGGCCTTGCCGTGGGGGCTGAAGCTCAGTAGCAGGGCGCGGGTCATTGGCCGAGGTCCTGTGAAAAGTGCATCCCCAGTGGCAGCAGGCCCTGGCGAAAATAGAAGCGTTGGGCCAGGGCCATGTGCATGCCGGTGTCCAGCACCAGGTAGCGATAGCCCAGGCGGCGGGTGTGCTGGCGTACCTCGTCCAGCAGGTGCGCACCCAGGCGTCGGCGTTGCAGGGAGGCGTCCACCACCAGGTCATCGACGTAGATAAAGCGCCCATACAGCAGGTTTTCCGTCAGGCGATAACCGGCCAGGCCCAGCACCTGGCCGTTTTCCCGGGCGGCCAGCAGGCGGTAGCCGGTTTCGCGCTGGCGCTGGATCTGCTGGACGAAGGCGTGCGGGCCTTCGAGCTTTGGCCGCAGTTGCTGCATAACGGCAAAGCAGGCCAGGCAGTCGGCGTCGCTTTCGATGTGCACAAACTCAACAGAGTCATTCATGGTTGCCGTGCTCCATGTGCGCTTTTACGGCGGCAGGGACTTTGCGAAAGCTGATGGCGACGCGGTTCAGGGCGTTCATCAGGGCGATAGCCAGGGTCAGGTCGGCAATTTCCCTGTCATCGAAGAGGGCCTTGGCCTCGGCATAGTGTTCGTCCGGCACCTCGGTTTGTGCGACCTGGGTGACCGACTCGGCCCAAGCTAACGCGGCGCGTTCACGCGGGCTGAACAACGGCAACGCTTCGCGCCAGGCGGCCAGCAGCATCAGCTTTTCCAGGCTCACGCCCTGTTTGAGCAGGTCGCGCGAATGTGAGTCCAGGCAGTAGGCGCAGCCGTTGAGTTGCGAGACCCGCAGGTACACCAGGTCAATCAATTCCTTCTCCAGGCCGCAGCCGTGGATGTAGCTGTGCACCGAGCCAAGGGCCTTGTAGCCGACGGGCGCCGCCAGGGCGTAGTCGAGACGGTGTTGCATGGGGTGCTCCTTGTTTCGTGAAGTGATGCCGTCAGTGTGGCGGCCGGGTCGCCGGCTCAATAGGGCCAAGAATGGACAAGCGGGTTGGGACAAGATCAGACTTCAGGGCTGATTCACTGTGAGCCGGATAACGATGTCGTCACTGCCCAAATACCAGGAGATCTACCGGCGCTTTCGCCAGGCCATCGACCAGGGCCAACTGCGCCCCGGTGAGCGGGTGCCGTCGGTGCGCAGCCTGGCCCAGGAACTGAAGGTGGCCCGGGGCACGGTGGAGACGGCCTACCAGTTGCTGGTGAGCGAAGGGTTCTTCCTGGCGCGGGGCCAGGCGGGAACAGTGGTGGCCGAGGCGTTGCCGCAGCGCTCGATCAAGTCGTTGCCGGTTGAACCCGAACCTGTGGCGCCGGCGTCGGCCCCGCGCCTGTTGCAGTTGGGCTTGCCGGCGCTCGACAGCTTTCCGCGCAAGCTGTGGGCGCGGCTGGTCACCCGGCAAGTGCGCCGAGCCGATGTGAACAGCCTGACCATGGGCGATGTGCGTGGCGCCCGCTCGCTGCGTGTGGCGATCGCGCAATACCTGGCGCTGTACCGGGGCGTGGAGTGTTCGCCGGAGCAGGTGTTCGTGTGTGCCGGTTACTCGGCGTGCCTCGCGCTGGTGTGTGATGCGCTGCAGATGGCCGGCCAGCCATGCTGGTTCGAAGACCCGGGCTACCTGCATGCGCGGCAACTGCTGCTGCACCTGGGGGTGCAGTTGGTCCCGGTGCCGGTGGACCACGACGGGCTTGATGTGGAGGAGGGCGTACGGCGTGCGCCCGGCGCCCGGCTGGCGATTGTCACCCCGGCCCACCAGAGCCCGCTGGGGGTCGCCCTCGGTACTGCGCGGCGCCATCGCTTGCTCGATTGGGCACAGGCCCACGGCGGCTGGGTGGTGGAAGACGACTACGACAGTGAGTTTCGCTACAAGGGCCAGCCCCTGGCCGCGCTCAAGAGCCAGGACACGGCCGATCGGGTGATCTACTCCGGCAGTTTCAGCAAGATGCTCTTCCCGGGGCTGCGCCTGGGTTATCTGGTGGTGCCTCGGGCGCTGCTCCCGGCCTTTGAGGCCAGCGCCGGCGTGCTGCAAAACCGCAGCGCCGAATTGCTGCAAGCCACCACGGCGGACTTTCTCGACCAGGGCCATTTCACCCGTCACCTGAAAAAAATGCGCCAGCTCTACAGCGCGCGGCGCGGCTTTCTGGTGGAGGCACTGGCCAGTCATTGCGGGGCGCTTTTGCAGGTGGATGAGCAGTCCGGCGGGATCAACCTGCTGGCGCGGCTGCGGGTGGACGTCTGCGATCAGGCCGTCGCTGCGGCCGCCGCACGTGCCGGGCTGGGGATACAGGCCGTGTCGGGCTGGAGCATCGAGCCCGGCGGTCAGCAAGGCCTGTTGATGGGCTTCACCAACCTGGCGACTCGCCAGCAAGCGGTGCAAGCGGCGCTGGTGTTGCGCGAGGTCATCGACGGCGCTTTATGAACACCGGTTGAACATCTTCATTCGCCACATCGGCCCCGAGCTTCTACCCTGAAGGCATAGCCCTCAGGACGCCAAGCGCTCATGTACAAAGACCTGAAGTTCCCGGTTCTGATCGTACACCGCGACATCAAGGCCGACACCGTTGCCGGCGACCGCGTCCGGGGCATCGCCCGGGAGCTTGAGCAGGAGGGCTTCAGTATCTTTTCGGCGGTGGACTACGCCGAGGGTCGCCTGGTGGCTTCGACCCATCACGGCCTGGCCTGCATGCTGATTGCCGCCGAGGGAGCCGGGGAAAATACCCATCTGATGCAAAACATGGTGGAGCTGATCCGCCTGGCGCGGGTGCGGGCGCCAAACCTGCCGATCTTCGCCCTCGGTGAGCAGGTCACCCTGGAAAACGCCCCGGCCGATGCCATGAGCGAGCTGAACCAGTTGCGGGGCATTCTTTATCTGTTTGAAGACACCGTGCCGTTTCTTGCCCGGCAAGTGGCCCGTGCGGCCCGCGCCTACCTGGATGGCCTGTTGCCGCCATTCTTCAAGGCCTTGGTGCAGCACACGGCGGATTCCAATTATTCCTGGCACACCCCCGGTCACGGCGGCGGCGTGGCCTATCGCAAGAGCCCGGTGGGGCAGGCGTTTCATCAGTTCTTCGGGGAAAATACCCTGCGTTCGGACTTGTCGGTGTCGGTGCCGGAGCTCGGCTCGCTGCTGGACCACACCGGCCCGTTGGCCGAAGCCGAGGCGCGGGCAGCGCGCAACTTCGGCGCCGATCACACCTACTTCGTGATCAATGGCACTTCCACCGCCAACAAGATCGTCTGGCACTCGATGGTGGGCCGGGATGACCTGGTGCTGGTGGACCGCAACTGTCACAAGTCGGTGTTGCATTCGATCATCATGACCGGCGCCATCCCGCTGTACCTGTGCCCGGAGCGCAATGAACTGGGGATCATCGGGCCGATTCCCCTGAGCGAGTTCAGCCCCGAGTCGATCCGCGCCAAGATCGACGCCAGCCCGCTGACCCGAGGCCGACCGGCCAGGGTCAAGCTGGCGGTGGTCACCAACTCCACCTATGACGGCCTGTGCTACAACGCCGAGCTGATCAAGCAGCAACTGGGCAACAGCGTCGAGGTGCTGCACTTCGACGAAGCCTGGTACGCCTACGCGGCGTTTCATGAGTTCTTCGCCGGGCGCTACGGCATGGGCACCTCGCGCACGCCCGACAGCCCGCTGGTGTTCACCACGCACTCCACGCACAAGCTGCTGGCGGCGTTCAGCCAGGCGTCGATGATCCATGTGCAGGATGGCGGCGTGCGCAAGCTGGACCGCGACCGCTTCAACGAAGCGTTCATGATGCATATTTCCACCTCGCCGCAGTACAGCATCATCGCCTCCCTGGATGTGGCGTCCGCAATGATGGAAGGGCCGGCGGGGCGTTCCTTGCTGCAGGAGATGTTTGACGAAGCCCTGAGCTTCCGCCGTGCCCTGGCCAACCTGCGCCAGCACATCGCCGCTGAAGACTGGTGGTTTTCCATCTGGCAGCCGCCGCTGGTGGCGGGCATTGACCGGGTGGTGACGGCAGACTGGCTGCTGCAACCCCAGGCCGACTGGCATGGCTTTGGCGATATCGCCGAAGACTACGTGCTGCTGGACCCGATAAAAGTCACCCTGGTGATGCCTGGCCTGAATGCCGGCGGGGCTTTGAGCGAGTGCGGAATTCCCGCTGCGGTGGTCAGTAAATTCCTCTGGGAACGTGGGCTGGTGGTGGAAAAGACCGGGCTGTATTCGTTCCTCGTGCTGTTTTCCATGGGCATCACCAAAGGCAAGTGGAGTACCCTGCTCACCGAACTGCTGGAATTCAAGCGCAGTTATGACGCCAACGTGAGCCTTGCTGTGTGTTTGCCATCGGTGTTTCAGCAGGGCCCGGCGCGGTATCAGGGATTGGGTTTGAAGGATCTGTGCGACCAGTTGCACAGCTGTTACCGCAGCAATGCCACGGCCAAGCACCTGAAGCGGATGTACACGGTACTGCCGGAAATCGCGATGAAACCGGCCGACGCCTACGACCTGTTGGTCAAGGGCGAAGTCGAGGCGGTGTCCATCGACGCTTTGCCAGGTCGGGTCGCAGCGGTCATGCTGGTGCCTTACCCGCCGGGCATTCCGTTGATCATGCCGGGTGAGCGCTTTACCGAATCGACTCGCTCGATCATTGATTACCTGGCGTTTGCCAGGACGTTCGATAGCAGTTTCCCCGGCTTTGTTGCCGATGTTCATGGATTGCAACACGAAGATGACGGCAGTGGTCGTTGTTACACCGTCGACTGCATCAAGGGTTAAGGATGTTTATGCAAGCTGTAATGAACCCGAAGTACCCGGGCCTCAGTGTCCGGGTGGCTGACGAAGGATTTGACGCCTACGTGTGGGGGAACGACTTCAGCTTTGAAGTCAACGCCTACGGCAAGCCGGAAATGGGCAAGCGCGTCGACCAGTGGGCGGTGGAGCGTATCGTGCCGTACCGCAAATGCTACGGCATCGACCCCGAGGAGTTCGCCAGCTTCCGTGACGCGGCCGACAGTGCGGTGTTCATGGCCTACCTCGATGACCGGCCCGTGGGGCATATCGTGGTCAGCACCAACTGGAACGGCTTTGCCCACGTGGATGAACTGGCGGTGGTCTTGCCCGCGCGGCGCCACGGGGTGGCGAAGGCGTTGCTGGACGTGGCGCAGTTCTGGAGCCGCAAGAAGAACCTGCCGGGGATGATGCTGGAGACCCAGAACAACAACCTCGGTGCCTGCCGGCTGTATGAGCGCTGCGGGTATGTGATGGGCGGGATCGACCACCTGCGCTATCGTGGGATTGATCCGCAGACGCGCGAAGTGG
The DNA here is from genome assembly GCF_013386315.1 of Pseudomonas sp. P7779. NCBI lineage: Bacteria > Pseudomonadati > Pseudomonadota > Gammaproteobacteria > Pseudomonadales > Pseudomonadaceae > Pseudomonas > Pseudomonas sp. P7779. The sequence continues at coordinate 19,536 of NZ_JACARZ010000101.1, forward strand.
CGATTTTCTGGTATCGGTTGTTCAAGACAGAATTGGAAGCAGTCTGAGCTGCACCGATCAACTGTAGGAGCCGTCGAGCCCCAGCGAGGCCGCGATGGCGGTGTGTCAGGCAACCTCTTTATCGACTGTGCCGCCGCCTTCGCAGCCTCGCTAAAGCTCGACAGCTCCCACATTCGATTTGCGCAACCCAAGTACTTGCGACCGAACACACAACTCCCAGACTTCCACCGACCCCCTGTGAGAGCCGTCGAGCCTCGGCGAGGCCGCGATGGCGGTGTGTCAGGCAACGTCTTTATCGACTGTGCCGCCGCCTTCGCAGCCTCGCTGAAGCTCGACAGCTCCCACATTCGATTTGCGCAACCCAAGTGCTTGCGACCGAGCACACAACTCCCAGACTTCCCCCGATCCCCTGTGGGAGCCGTCGAGCCCCAGCGAGGCCGCGATAGCGGTAGATCAGGCAACCTCTTTATCGACTGTGCCGCCGCCTTCGCAGCCTCGCTGAAGCTCGACAGCTCCCACATTCGATTTGCGCAACTCAAGTACTTGCGACCAAACACACAGCTCCCAGACTTCCCCCGATCCCCTGTGGGAGCCGTCGAGCCCCAGCGAGGCCGCGATGGCGGTGTGTCAGGCAACCTCTTTATCGACAGTGCCGCCGCCTTCGCAGCCTCGCTGAAGCTCGACAGCTCCCACATTCGATTTGCGCAACCCAAGTACTTGCGACCGAACACACAGCTCCCAGACTTCCCCCGATCCCCTGTGGGAGCCGTCGAGCCCCAGCGAGGCCGCGATAGCGGTAGATCAGGCAACCTCTTTATCGACTGTGCCGCCGCCTTCGCAGTCTCGCCAAAGCCCGACAACTCCCACATTCACGGCAATGTGCTTGTCAGCAGGTTTTCAGCCTTCTCGGTGACAATCTCCAGCAGCGCATTCAAGGCGGGCGATGGCTCGCTGCCCTTCAGGGTCAACGCATACAAGGTCACCATAATCGGCGGTGACAATGGGCACGCATCCAGCCCGGCTTCCCGTGCGCCGCTGGCGGTGAACGGGTCGACAATCGCCAGGCCTTCCCCGGCTTCTACCATGCTGCGCATCATCTGGTACGTCTGCACCCGCGTTTGCACCACCGGCAGCGGGCGCAGGGCTTGCAGTTTGCTGTCCAGCAGGCGACTCAGCGGGTCCTGGCCTTCAAGGCCGATCATCGACTGCCCGGCCAGTTCCTGTAGCGCAATGTACTTCTGCCGCGGCTTCAGCCAGCCATGGGGCGTGAGCAATTGCAGCTTGCCGTGGGCCAGCGGTTGGCTGTGGATTTGCGGGTGTTCCGGGTCGTGCAGGCTCAGGCCGAGGTCGGCTTCGTGCAGCAGCAGGCTTTTGACGATGTCCCGGGTGGAATGGCTGGAGAGGTTGCACGGCATGTCTTGGAAACGTCGGCGCAGCACGGCGATCGCCTGGGGCAGCAGTTGATTGGCCAGCGGCGGGGTGCACAGTGCGCGCAAGGGCGGGGCATGATGGTGCTTAAGGCTGCTGGCCAGGCGTTGCACCGGCTCAAGGGCTGCATAGAGGTGGGCGATTTCGGCCTGCAGCTCAAGGGTTTCCCGGGTGGCCTGCAAGCGTCCGCGCACACTGGCGAACAGCATGAAGCCCAACTGCAGCTCGGCATCCTTGAGGGTTGCGTCCACATCGGCCACAGGCAGTTGCAACCATTCGGCGGCGGTGCCGAGGTGTCCGGTCTGTAAAATCGCTTGAATGACTTCGATATGACGTAAACGCATGGCCGGAGTCTATGTTCAGCGCGACGTGGATTCAATGGCTCAGGCCCGGGCGTGGAAAAAAGACCCGCCACGGCAGCGCCCCAACTAGACTTGCACGATCAAGTCCCTTGGCGCCTGCAATCAGCAGGTCATACAAAGGGCGTATCAACCAGAGGATCCACGGGGGAGCCTTATCGATGCTCGGTAAAACAGACACGCGCGGGTTTTCGTTGTGGGACCTGCTGGTGGTGGTGCTGGTGGTCGGCGTGTTGGCGGTTGCGGTGGGGCCGCGGATCTTCGGCGACGTGACTCAGTCGGAAATCGCCACGGCCAAGGTCCAGTTGAAAGAGCTGGGCAAGGCAGTCGAGCAGTTTCATCAGGATGTAGGGCGTTATCCTACCGACGACGAGGGGCTGGCGGTGTTGACGGTTCAGCCAGCGGGAGAAGGGAAGTGGCGGGGCCCCTATCTCAAGGATCAGGACATGCTGACGGACCCTTGGGGCGTGGCCTATCAGTACCACTATCCTCCCAGCCAGGCCAAAACCAACTTTGATCTGTTCTCGTTCGGCAAGGACCGGACACTGGGAGGCGTCGGCGATAATGTTGATATCGCCTATGGGGAATAAAGTCTTATGAAGCGTGGATCGTGGCGGATTCGCGGGTGATGATAGTGCCCGACTGAATCAGCCTGAACTCATCGCCATCCAGTTTTTCTACGCGGTCGCCAATGGCCAGCTTGTAGGTGGTGGTGGGCGCCGAGCCAGCCAGGCCGTCGAGGGGCGGGTTGGATTCCTGGAACTCATGCACCGAATAAACGCGACCTTCCGCGTCTCTGGCATGGAACTGTCCGACAAGTACTGCTGCCATCTGTTTAGAACCTCTGGAGATAAACACTCGATTTGCGGTTCTGTAGACCGTAGGAGAGCGGGGTAGTTTACCTATTGAAAAAAAATACTATTCGTTGACTTTTTCAGACATTACTTACAAATCCATCTGCGGTGTAAACGTCCCTGGGGATTGCAAAAACGCGCTGGTGATAGCGTCGCGCAGGCTCTATAACTACAAACTCCTTAAGTCAGAAATCGGGAAACCCCAATGAGCAAGGTCTACACGATTGCCGTACTGGTCGGCAGCTTGAGAAAAGAGTCGATCAACCGCAAGGTCGCCCTGGCACTGGCCGAGTTGGCGCCCGCCAACCTCAAGTTGAACATTGTCGAAATTGGCGATTTGCCGCTCTACAACGAGGACATCGACGGTGCTGCACCGCCGGCAGCCTACAGTACTTTCCGTCAACACGTGCGTTCATCCGACGCGGTGTTGTTTGTGACCCCCGAATACAACCGCTCCGTGCCGGGTGTATTGAAGAATGCGATTGACGTCGGTTCACGTCCTTATGGCCAAAGTGTCTTCAGCGGCAAGCCGGGTGCGGTGATCAGTGTGTCCCCCGGCGCCATCGGCGGTTTTGGGGCCAATCACCATTTGCGCCAGTCGCTGGTGTTTCTCGATGTGCCGTGCATGCAGCAGCCGGAAGCCTACCTGGGCGGTGCGGGCAGCGTGTTCGATGAGTCGGGCAAGGTCTCGGAAAAGACCAAGCCGTTTTTGCAGGCGTTTATCGACGCCTATGGCAAGTGGGTGGAAAAACAGCACGGCTGATCAGCCGTGCGAAAAAAGACCCCGCTATTTAAGCGGGGTCTTTTTTGTCTGCGGTCAGGCCGCGTGGTCGGCCACTATGGCGCTATTAACGCAGCCAGTTGGTTTTCGCCAACTCGATCACCTCATCACCGCGCCCACTCATCACCGCCTTGAGCATGTACAGGCTGAAGCCCTTGGCCTGTTCCAGCTTGATGCTCGGCGGCATCACCAGTTCCTGGGTGGCGGTGACCACGTCCACCAGCACCGGGCCGTCGTGGGCCAGGGCGCGGCGCAGGGCCGGTTCCAGGTCTTCGGACTGCTCTACGCGAATACCGAGGATGCCCATGGCGTTGGACATGGCGGCAAAGTCCGGGTTTTTCAGCTCGGTGCCGGTGTCCAGGTAGCCCGCCGCTTTCATCTCCATGGCGACGAAGCCCAAAGAAGAGTTGTTGAACACCACCAGCTTCACCGGCAGGTTCAGCTGCGCCAGGCTGATGAAGTCACCCATCAGCATGGTGAACCCACCGTCGCCGGACATCGAAATCACCTGGCGCCCGGGAAACGCGGCTTGCGCACCGATGGCCTGGGGCATGGCGTTGGCCATCGAGCCATGGTTGAACGAGCCGATCAACCGGCGCTTGCCGTTCATTTTCAAGTAACGCGCCGCCCAGACTGTCGGCGAGCCAACGTCGGCGGTGAAGATTGCGTCGTCGTCCGCCAGTTCGCTGAGCAGGCGCGCGACATACTGCGGGTGAATTGGCCGGCCGGCCTTTGACGGTTCCGCCAGGTCATCCAACCCTTGGCGGGCTTTTTCATAATGCTTGAGCGAGGTTTCGAGGAAGCTGCGGTCCGTCTTGCGGGTCAGGCGCGGCAGCAGCGCCTGGATGGTCTCGCTGACGTCAGCTGCAATGCCCAGGTCCAGCGTGGCACGCCGGCCCAGTGCCTGTGGGTTGCGGTCGACCTGGATAATTTTTGCGTCGGTCGGGTAGAACTGGCGATACGGGAAGTCGGTGCCGAGCATGATCAGCGTGTCGCAGTTGAGCATGGCGTGGTAGCCGGAGCTGAAGCCGATCAGGCCGGTCATGCCGACGTCGAACGGGTTGTCCCACTCCACATGTTCCTTGCCGCGCAGGGCATGCACCACGGGCGCGCCGAGGGCGTCGGCCAGGGCCACCACCTCATCGTGGGCGCCGGCACAGCCGCTGCCGCACAGCAGGGTGACTTTGCCGCTGTGTTCGAGGATGTCGGTGAGGCGTTGCAGGTCCTGTTCCGCCGGCAACGTGCGCGGTGCCAGCAGGGCCGGCCACGGTTTGAATTTATCTTCTACTTCCAACAGTGACACATCCCCCGGAATCACCACCACCGCTACGCCGCGGTTGAGGATCGCCGAGCGCATGGCACGGTGCAGCACGTGAGGCATCTGCTCGGGGTTGGTCACCAGCTCGATAAAGTGGCTGCACTCCTTGAACAGCTCCTGGGGATGGGTCTCCTGGAAGTAGTTCAGGCCGATCTCGGAGGAGGGGATCTGTGCGGCAATGGCCAGCACCGGCACGTGGTTGCGATGGCAATCGAACAGGCCATTGATCAAGTGCAGGTTGCCGGGGCCGCAGCTGCCGGCGCATACGGTCAGCTCGCCGGTGGCGGCGGCTTCGGCACCGGCGGCAAACGCGGCCACTTCTTCGTGGCGCACATGCATCCACTCGATGCTGTCCATGGTGCGCAGGGAGTCGGTCAGGCCGTTGAGGCTGTCGCCGGTCAGGCCCCAGATGCGCTTGATGCCCGCCTGTTCAAGGGTGGTCGCCAATTGCTGGGCCAGGGTGATTTTCGCCATGAAGAACTCCAATCGTCAGTGAGGGTAAAAAGCTGCTGATCAGTTAAGGACAGTTCCATGGCGCTGAATGCTCCCCGCTCAATGTGAAGAATTGGTCATCGCAGCGCGATATTGCCGAGTGCGGCGGGCGATAAACAGTTGGTCTTTTATCAACGCCAGCAGCGGCGTCACCCCGGGTTTCGGCTGGCGGCCACGGCTCAGGCGGCGAAGCTGATAGCGCACCACTGCCATGCTCGCCAGGCTGGCCAGGGGTTTGCGCTTCCAGCGGATCGGCGGCAATTGCGGGTTGAGATCGCGGCCGGCGCGCCATTGCTTGATCAGGTGCGGCTCCAGGGTCAGCGCGGTGGCGATCCCGGCCATGGCGATGCCGCTGTCCAGGACTTGCTGCACGATCGGCAAGCGCCGGATGCCGCCGGTGACCATCACCGGCATGTTGGCGACTTTCGCCAGGTCGCTGGCCATCTCGATGAAATAGGCTTCGCGGGCCAGGGTGCGTCCGTCGCGAGCCTCGCCTTGCATGGCCGGGGCTTCGTAGCTGCCGCCGGACAGTTCCAGCAGGTCGATGGCCAGCGGGTTGAGCAGCTCGACCACGGCGTGGGCGTCGGCGGCGTCAAAGCCACCGCGCTGGAAGTCGGCGGAGTTGAGTTTCACCGCCACGCAGAAATCCGCGCTCACGGCGGCGCGTACGGCTTTGATCACTTCCAGCAACAGCCGAGCGCGGTTTTCAACGCTGCCGCCCCAGCGGTCTGTGCGCTGGTTGCTCAAGGGCGAGAGAAACTGGCTGAGCAGGTAGCCGTGGGCCGCGTGAATCTGCGCGCCGCTGAAGCCGGCCTTTTCGGCGAGACGCGCGCTGGTGGCGAAGCGCGTGATGACGTCCTGGATATCGTCCTCGGTCATGGCTTTGGGTTGGGCGAACATCTTCGAAAAGCCGCCGAGATCGAGGGCCACCGCCGAAGGTGCCAGGGCCTGCTGGCCGAGGTTGGCCATGGTCTGACGGCCCGGGTGGTTGAGCTGCACCCAGAAGTGCGCGCCCTTGGCCCGGCCAATCGCGGCCCATTGGCGAAACTTGTCCAGGTGACGTTCGTCTTCCAGCACCACGCCGCCGGGGCCGGTCATGGCACGGCGATCAATCATCACGTTGCCGGTCAGGATCAGGCCGGGCTCGCCGTCGGCCCAGGCTTGATACAAGCGCATCAGGGCCTCGGAAGGCGCCTGGTTCGCATCCGCCATGTTCTCTTCCATCGCCGCCTTGGCGATGCGGTTACTGATGAGCTGGCCGTTGGGCAATTGCAACGCTTCAAAGGGCGACATGCTTGACTCCTCACATTGGGAGCGCTCAGGCTAAGCTTAAAGGTCACTTTAAGGTCAATGGGGTTGGCGATGAATATTGGTGAACTGGCGGAACGCAGCGGCTTGGCAGCCTCGAAGATTCGTTTTTACGAAGCCCAGGGGCTGATCCAGGTCGAGCGACAAGGTAATGGCTATCGCCGTTATCCCATGCAGACGTTGCAGACGCTGCAATTGATCCAGGGCGCTCAGCGCGCCGGTTTCAGCTTGCAGGAGTTGAAGGCGCTGATGCCCGACGATTCGCCGAGCGAGGCGAAACGCGCCGATATCGTCTTGAGGCTTGAGCGCAGGATTGCGCAGATAGAAGAGCTTCAAGCCCGAATGGACCAGAGCAAGGCAGAGTTACGCGCGGTGATCGCCACAATCCAGGCACACCCGGAAGGCACGCCGTGCACCCAGGCGCAGGACAAGGTCTGGGCCTCAATCGAGGCGCATAAAAAAACGCCGCGCATCTGACGATACGCGGCGTTCGTTTACAGCAACAAAACCTTAGGCTTGAACCACAGGGATGTTGGCGCTTGCAGCAATTTCACGGAACTCGGCGATCTGGTCAAAACTCAGGTAGCGATACACGTCGCTGGCCATGGTGTTGATCTTCGCGGCGTATTCCATGTACTCCTCGACGGTCGGCAGGCGACCCAGGATGGAAGCCACCGACGCCAGCTCGGCCGAAGCCAGGTAGACGTTTGCGCCGTCACCCAGACGGTTCGGGAAGTTACGGGTCGACGTCGACACAACGGTCGAGTTCGGCTCTACACGTGCCTGGTTACCCATGCACAGCGAGCAGCCCGGCATTTCCATGCGCGCGCCGGCCTTGCCGTAGATGCCGTAGTAGCCTTCTTCGGTCAGTTGGTGAGCGTCCATCTTGGTCGGCGGCGACAGCCACAGACGGGTTGGCAGCTGACCCTTGACCTGATCCAGCAGTTTACCGGCAGCGCGGAAGTGACCGATGTTGGTCATGCACGAACCGATGAACACTTCGTCGATCTTCTCGCCAGCAACGCTGGACAGCAGACGGGCGTCGTCCGGATCGTTTGGCGCGCAGAGCACAGGCTCCTTGATGTCGGCCAGGTCGATCTCGATGATTTCAGCGTATTCGGCGTCAGCATCGGCAACCATCAGCTCAGGGTTGGCAACCCAGGCTTCCATCGCTTGGGCACGACGTTCCAGGGTACGCGCATCGCCGTAGCCTTCACCGATCATCCAGCGCAGCAGGGTGATGTTGGAGTTCAGGTACTCGGTGATGGATTCTTTCGACAGCTTGATGGTGCAACCGGCAGCCGAACGTTCAGCCGAGGCGTCGGACAGCTCGAAGGCTTGTTCGATGCTCAGGTTGTCCAGGCCTTCGATTTCCAGGATACGGCCGGAGAAAGCGTTCTTCTTGCCTTTCTTCTCTACGGTCAGCAGGCCAGCCTGGATCGCGTAGTAAGGAATGGCGTGAACCAGGTCACGCAGGGTGATACCAGGCTGCATTTCACCTTTGAAACGCACCAGGATCGATTCCGGCATGTCCAGCGGCATGACGCCGGTGGCGGCGGCGAACGCTACCAGGCCGGAACCGGCCGGGAACGAAATGCCCATCGGGAAACGGGTGTGGGAGTCACCACCGGTACCGACGGTGTCCGGCAGCAGCATGCGGTTCAGCCAGCTGTGGATGATGCCGTCGCCCGGACGCAGCGATACGCCGCCACGGGTCATGATGAAGTCAGGCAGGGTGTGGTGGGTGGTCACGTCGATCGGCTTTGGATAGGCCGCGGTATGGCAGAACGACTGCATTACCAGATCGGTGGAGAAGCCCAGGCACGCCAGGTCTTTCAGTTCGTCACGGGTCATGGGACCGGTGGTGTCCTGGGAGCCGACGGTGGTCATCTTCGGTTCGCAGTAGGTGCCTGGACGAACGCCAGCCACGCCGCAGGCCTTGCCGACCATTTTCTGCGCCAGGGTATAGCCCTTGTCGCTTTCAGCCGGGGCTTCCGGCAGTTTGAACAGGGTCGAAGGTGGCAGACCCAGCTCGGCGCGAGCCTTTTCGGTCAGGCCACGGCCGATGATCAGCGGGATACGACCGCCGGCACGGACTTCATCCAACAGGACCGGAGTCTTCATTTCGAAGGTGGTCAGGACTTCATCGCTGTTGTGCTTGGTGACTTTGCCAGCATGCGGGTACAGGTCGATCACGTCGCCCATGTTCATGTTGGTAACGTCGAACTCGATTGGCAGTGCGCCGGCATCTTCCATGGTGTTGTAGAAGATTGGAGCGATCTTGCTGCCGAAGCAGAAGCCGCCAGCGCGCTTGTTCGGCACGTAAGGCACGTCGTCGCCGAAGAACCACAGTACCGAGTTGGTGGCCGATTTACGCGACGAACCGGTACCGACCACGTCACCGACGTAGGCGATCGGGAAGCCCTGGCCGCGCATTTCTTCGATCTGCTTCATCGGGCCGGTCTTGCCTTGCTCATCCGGCACGATGCCTTCACGGGCCATTTTCAGCATGGCCAGGGCGTGCAGCGGGATGTCAGGGCGGGACCAGGCGTCCGGGGCAGGGGACAGGTCGTCGGTGTTGGTTTCGCCGGTGACCTTGAACACGCGCAGGCTGATCTTGTCGGCCAGGGTCGGGCGGTTCTTGAACCACTCGCCGTCGGCCCAGGACTGGATCACGGCTTTGGCGTGTTCGTTGCCGTTCCTGGCTTTTTCCGCGACGTCGTGGAAAGCATCGAACATCAGCAGGGTGTGCTTGAGTTGGGCGGCAGCGACGGGGGCCAGGGTGGCGTCGTCCAGCAGCTCGACCAGGGTCACGATGTTGTAGCCGCCTTGCATGGTGCCGAGCAGTTCAACAGCGCGTTTCTTGTCGATCAGGGGAGAAGTGGCTTCGCCCTTGGCCAGGGCAGACAGGAAACCGGCCTTGACGTAGGCAGCTTCGTCAACGCCTGGTGGAATGCGGTTGGTGATCAGGTCAACGAGGAATTCTTCTTCGCCAGCCGGGGGATTTTTCAGCAGCTCGACCAGGCCTGCGGTTTGTTCGGCGTTAAGCGGCTGGGGAACGATACCCAGGGCTGCACGCTCTTCGATATGTTTGCGGTAGGCTTCAAGCACAGTTATTACCCTCATCAGTGGTCCCACGGGACGCTCATCCAGAAATGCACGGCACGCATGCGCTCAGGGGCTTTTTGGGCCGTAGAGCCAGCGCTGCCGGCAATCCTCACAGAAGCTGCTTTCAAAGTTTTACGCCTGCAGAACGGAGCTGATGAGGGTTGGCGCTGGCTATTTACCGGGTAAATAACCATCGCCAACACCGTTCTTTAGGAACGACTGTGCTCGTGACGCTTTGAAAACAGCTTCCAACGGATTATTGGCGCCTTACAAGGCCGGATGATTCTACGGCAAAAAAATTCTAAACGTAAGTTGCCGCGCCAAGTTTGCAGGGTGATCAACCTTAGACAAAGGGCTAACATGTGCAACTGTTTCGCTGATTTGTGCGTTGTCGACCATGTCTAACCAAACCATCAAGACCCCCTGCGTTGGCCTGTGCTCCACGGTTTACGGCGATCTTGTGTGCCGGGGGTGCAAGCGGTTTCACCATGAGGTGATTCAGTGGAACGGGTATAACGAGGAAGAAAAACGTGCGGTGTGGCTGCGGCTGGAGCAGTTGTTGGTGCAGGTGATGGCCGGGAAGCTTGAGGTGTTTGACCCTAAAATGCTGCGGGGGCAGCTGGAGCAGCGCAAGATTCGGTTTGTGCCGCATCAGTCGGAGTACTGCTGGGCCTATCAGTTGATTGCCCGGGGGGCGCGGGTGATCAGTAATCTTGAGGCTTATGGGATGGTGTTGATGCCGGAGTTTCGGGAGTGGGGTTTGCCTGAGTTGCGGGATGCGATTGATCGGGAGTTTTTTATTTTGTCCGAGGCGCATTATCAGCGGTATATCGCTCCGGGGTTTCTCAGGGATGCGTTTGGGGGGTGATTGAGTACATATCCGTTATTTGGGTAACGGCGGCTTATGGTT
>NZ_JACARZ010000102.1:0-2079 GCF_013386315.1 Pseudomonas sp. P7779
CCAAGGATGCCGGGCGTAACCGGGTGATGTCGGCGCGCGCATCAAAGCAAAGTGCCACCTTTTCACCGGAATCCACCGAATCCGTCATAACTCTGTAATGGAAACGCAATAACTTCAGGCACTTACTTCTGCTGTCGGTTGAAACCACGCATGCGCCTGAAGCTGCTGACGAATCTGAACACCCTCCTTCTGGTCGCCGTTTGCCTGGCCCTGGGCGCTACGCTCTGGTGGTCGCAACGTGCCCTGGAACGGCCTTACCTGCTGATGGAGCGCTACCTTGGCCTGTCGCAGACGTTCCAGAACCAGGCCGCGCGCAATATCGACGATTACCTCGCCAGCGGCGACGCCCTGCGCCTGAGCAGCGCCAGCCAGAGCCTGGAAAACCTGTTGCAGCAGCTGGATGAGTTACCCGCAGAGCTGGCGCAAAACCTGCGTCCCAGCCTTGCCGACCTGGACACCTTCGGCAAGACCGACCTGCTGGCCGCCGGTAAGCTGGCCGGCGACCCACAAGCCCTGTTGCTGCAAGCCGAACGCGAACTCGGTGCCAACCTGGAGCAACTGAACCAGTACGCCAGCGGCGTCAGTACGCCCGAGGCGGCGCGCTATCTGCCGCCGTTGCTCGCTGCGTCCCAGCACCTGGCGAAACTCTCCCTGGCCCGGGACAAGCTGGTGAGCAGCGGGCGCAGCGAACTGGCCGACGATGTGGAGCGCGAAGTCAGTAATATCCGCAGCCAGGCTGACGTGCTGGGGCAGCTGCCATTACTGGGAGTGACCGCCAGCAGCGAGTCCAGTACCGACGATTTCTCGGCCATGATGGGCCTGGAAAACACTGAAAAAACCGTGGCCCAGGACACCGGCGTCGACCTCAAGCGCGAACTCAACAGCCTGCTAACCCGCTACCCCGCCGAGCTGAAACGCACCCGCGAACAAATCCAGCAACGCACCGAACTGGCCACCGCCACCCACCTGAAAATCAACGCCGTGCAGCAAGCCATCGCCGGGCTGGAGCCTGTGGTGCGCGCCCAGCACGCGCAGATCCAGGGCGAAGTGCGGCTGATGCAAGGCGTGATGATCGGCCTGATTCTGCTGATCGCCCTCTTGATCGACACCTTGCAGCGGCGCCTGGCGCGGGTGCTGACCAACCTGGCGCCGGCCTTGTCCACCTGGGCCGAAGGTGACTTCAGCCAACACATTGCCCTGGGCAAGACCAACCGCGAACTGCACGATATCGAAGAGTCCCTGAACCGCCTGCGCGCCTACCTGGTGGACCTGGTGGGCACCATCAGAGGCAACGCCGAGCAAGTGGCCGGCAGCAGCAGCGCGCTGGCGGAGTTGAGCAGCGGCATGCACGACGGGGCCGAGCGCCAGGCCGGTGATACCGCGCAGATTCGCGATTCCCTGGGCGAACTGGAAGCGACTATCCAGCAGGTCGCCGGCGACGCCAGCCAGGCTGCCGAGGCCAGCCGCAGCGCGGGCCAGGCCGTCGAGCAGGGCCAACGGGTGATCGGCCTGAGCCTGACCGGGTTGCACGCATTGGTCGGCGAAGTGCAGATAAATGCGCAGATGATCGAGAAACTCGCCGAAGAGTCCGCGACCATCGGCGGCGTACTCACGGTGATTCGCTCGATTGCCGACCAGACNNTGGTGGCCGATGAGGTGCGCTCCCTGGCCCAGCGCACCGCTGGCGCCACCGCCGAAATCCAGCACCTGATCGCCGGCCTGCAAACCGCCGCCCGGCAATCGGTGGAAGGCATGCGTGCCCAGGTCGAACACGCCGAGGCCACTGCCGAACAAGCCCAGGCGGCTGACGGCGCGCTGGATGAAATCGTCGGGGCGATCCAGACCATTTCCGACACCGCCGTGCGGATCGCCGATGTGACGGCCCAGCAAAGTGGCGCCGTGAGTGAAATCCGCGATAACAGCGAGCGGATTCACCAGCTGGGCGAGGACAACTTGCTGCGAATTGGCCAGGGACGCCGCCAGGGCGAGCACTTATTGGTACTAGGCGGGCAACTCAACACCGCCGTGCAGGCATTCCGCGTCTGACCGGCTCTCCCGTCTTGTGAAGATCAAAATGTG
>NZ_JACARZ010000104.1:0-19650 GCF_013386315.1 Pseudomonas sp. P7779
AACGGATATGTACTCAAACCCGGCACGCTAAATCGACAACCCCTTGAAGTGCTCCTGCAAAAACTCCACACACGCCCGCAACTTCCCGGAGTAGGCCAGCCGCGTCGGGTACACCGCCCACACGTTGGCGCTCTGGGTGTAGTCGTGCAGCACCTGCACCAGTTTCCCTTGCTCCAGCAGCGGCTTCACATCCCACATCGAACGCAGCAAGACGCCGCGCCCGTCCAGGGCCCATTGCAAGACGATCTCGCCGTTATTCGACGACAACGGCCCGCGCACGCGCACGCTGTCCTGCACGCCATCGCGCTCCAGGTGCCAGATGCCAAACGCGTTGTCGCGCTCCTTGAGCACCAGGCAGTCGTGCTGTTCCAGGTCGCTCAAGTGCTGCGGCACACCACGGCGTTCGAGGTAGGCGGGCGCCGCACACAGCACCCGCCGGTTACTCACCAGCCGGCGACCGATGTGTTGCCCGGGGATGTCGTCGCCCACGCGAATCTCCAGGTCGAAACCCTCGCTGACGATATCCACCACCCGGTCGAACAGGTCCAGGCGAATCTCCAGGTCCGGGTATTGTTCGGCCAATAGCGACAAGGCCGGTGCCACATGGTTACGGCCGAACCCGAAGCTGCTGCACAAATGCAGGTGGCCGCGCGGGCTGTCGTGGGCGTCGGAAAGCTCGTCGGACAACTGCTGGAAGTCTTCGAGAATCCGCACGGCCCAGCGCTGCACGCGCTCACCGTCTTCGGTCAGGGCGATACGGCGGCTGGTGCGGTGCAGCAGGCGGGTGGCGAGGGTGGTTTCGAGAATCTGGATACGCTTGCTGACGTAGGCCGGGGACAAACCCAGCTCGTCGGCAGCCGCAGCAAAGCCGGCCTTGCGGATCACGGTCAGGAATACCCGCAGGTCTTCAGGTAGGGGCACGGTATCTTTCTTGTTGTTCATCAGAAACAGGCATGGCGGCATGAACCGCCAGAATAGCACCGGTATGGCGAGGGAGCTTCTGTGGTGAGGGCGCTTGCTGTGGCAAGGGAGCTTGCTCCCGCTGGAGTGCGTAGCGCTCCCAAAGATCTTGGGGCCGCTGCGCAGCCCAGCGGGAGCAAGCTCCCTCGCCACAGGGGATTGGTGTTTAAGGGTTACTCGGCGGCGATCTTCGCCTGGGCGGCGGCCCGTGCGTGGCGGCCGTGCTTGAGGGCGATGGGCGCCATTTTTTCGCGGTCCAGTTCACCTTCCCACGCAGCCACCACCAGCGCCGCCACGGCATTGCCGATGATGTTGGTCAGTGAGCGGCATTCGGCCATGAACCGGTCCACACCCAGGATCAGCACCATCGCCGCCACCGGTACCGTCGGCACCACCGCGAGGCTGGCGGCCAGCGCGACAAAACCTGCGCCCACCACCGCGCCGGCGCCTTTTGAGGTAAGCATCGCCACCGCCAGCAGGGTCAGTTGTTGCTCCAGCGTCAGGTCGATATTGGTCGCCTGGGCCAGGAACAGCACCGCCAGGGTCATATAGATGTTGGTGCCGTCCAGGTTGAAGGTGTAGCCGGTGGGCACCACGATCCCCACCACGCCTTTGGACGCGCCAAGGCTTTCAAGTTTCTGGATCAGTTGCGGCAGGGCCGATTCGGAGGAGCTGGTGCCCAGCACGATCAACAGTTCAGCCTTGATGTACGTCAGCAGCTTGAAGATGCTGAACCCCACATACCGGGCGATGCTGCCCAGCACCACGGCGACGAAGAAAAACGCGGTGACGTAGAACGTGCCCACCAGTTTCAACAGCGGCAGCAGCGAGCCCAGGCCGTATTTGCCGATGGTGAAGGCGATGGCCCCGAAGGCCCCGATCGGCGCGACGCGGCTGATCATCCCGACGATGCGGAAGAACACTTCGCTGGCTTGGTTGATCACGCCGACCAGGGGCCGGCCCTTCTCGCCGATCATCACCAGCCCGAGGCCAAACAGCACCGACACAAACAGTACCGGGAGGATTTCGCCTTTGGAGAAGGCGTCGAAGAAGGTAGTGGGGATCACATGCATCAGGAACCCGGTGACGCCTTCGCCGTGTTCGGCCTGGCCGACAAAACCGGCGATGGCGGAGGTGTCGAGGGTCTTCACGTCGATATTGAAACCCACGCCGGGGTGCAGCAGGTGCGCGGCGAGGATGCCGATTACCAGGGCGATGCTGGAGACAATCTCAAAGTACAGCAGCGCCTTGCCGCCGACGCGGCCCACCTGCTTCACGTCGTGCATGCTGGTGATGCCGGAGACCACGGTGCAGAAGATGATCGGGCCGATGATCATCTTGATCAGCTTGATAAACCCGTCGCCCAACGGCTTGAGGTCGATGCCCACCTGAGGCCAGTGGTTGCCGATCAACACGCCCAGCACAATGGCGATGATCACCTGCACATACAGGGTTCCCAGCAGTTTTCTGATTGTCATTTTTATTATCTCGAGACGTTTTTTGGGCAAGCAGATCCCGTCGCAGGCTGTTTCAAGCCTGCGGGGCGGGATCGGTCAGGTCAGCGGTTCATAAAGGCTCAGCGAAGGAAGGTCAGGACTTCGCCGAGCAGCACTTCAGGGATTTCTTCTGCGATGTAGTGGCCGGCCGGCAGGGCCTTGCCACGTACGTCGGTCGCGACTTTCTGCCATTCCTTGAGGGGTTCGAAGCAGCGCCCGACGGTGCCTTCGGCGCCCCACATCACCAGCAGCGGCAGCTCCAGGTGGTTGCCCTTGTCGATATCGGCGCGGTCGTGCTCAAGGTCGATGCCGGCGGCGGCGCGATAGTCCTCGCAGATCCCGGTGGCGGTGCCGGGCAGTTTCAGGCAACGCAGGTATTCGGCGAAGGCTTCATCGGTGAACGGCTTGAGCCCGGCACTGCGGCTGCCCATGACGCTGCGCAGGTAGAGTTCCGGGTTGCCTTCAATCAGGCTCTCGGGCAACGGCGCCGGGCGGATCAGGAAGAACCAGTGCCAGTAGGCGCGGGCGAAGGCTTCGTCGGTCTGGGCGTACATGGACAGGGTTGGTGCGATGTCCAGCAGCACCATGCGCTGCACGGCCTTGGGGTGGTCCAGAGCCAGGCGATGGGCGACGCGGGCGCCACGGTCGTGGGCCAGCACCGAGAACTTGTCGAAGCCCAGGGCCTTCATCAGCTCGACGCCGTCGCGGGCCATTTCGCGTTTTGAATAATTGGTGTGATGGTCAATGGCGGCGGGCTTGCTGCTGTCGCCATAACCGCGCAGGTCGGCGGCGACCACGGTGAAGTGTTCGGCCAGTTGCTCGGCGACCTTGTGCCAGATGACGTGGGTCTGCGGGTGCCCGTGCAGCAGGAGCAGGCCGGGACCTGTGCCGCCTTTGCGGTAGCAGATGTCCACGCCGTTGACGTGGCGCTGGTCTTTTTGGAATCCGGCGAACATGGAATGACTCCTTGTGATGATTGCCTGCATCCTGAAATCACACGGCGCCCGGGGCAAGGGGGAAAGCGTGGAGGGGTTGTTCATGAAGTGTGTTGAAGCCCGATCTTTCAGGCAGTGCAGGTCAACGGTGGGAGCTGGCTTGCCTGCGATGCAGGCAACTCGGTGTATCAGTCGCACCGAGGTGATGCCATCCCAGGCAAGCCAGTTCCTACCGTTGGGTTGCGTCGCCCAGGCGACTTCATCCTTGCTTGAACAACGCCTCGGCCCGCTGGCGAACTTGCGCCTCGGTCAAGTCCTCCTTGCGCGTGGCCAGGAACCACACATGCCCGAAGGGGTCTTTCAGCGTCCCGGAACGGTCACCGTAAAACTGATCCTTGGGTTCTGAAATCGCCGTGCCGCCGGCCTTGATGGCCTGGGCGAACTGTTGGTCGACATCTTGCACATAGAGATGCAGGCACACGCTGGGGTGTTCTTTTCCCGGACTGCCGAACGACATTTCGCCACAGGGCGAGGCCATCATGATCGCCGAATCGCCAATGCGCAGTTCGGCATGGCCGATCTTGCCGTCGGGCATGTCCAGGCGCATGACTTCGGTGGCACCAAAGGCTCGTTTGTAGAACTCGATGGCTTCAGCGGCTTTGTCGATGCCCAGGTACGGCGTGATGCTGTGGTAGCCCTCGGGAATGGGTTTAACGCTCATATCGTTCTCCTTGATGATGGTTGTGGAGGGACGGCTTTTTCACTATAGGCCACGTGCGCCGTGGCTTGCGGGCAGCCGACGAGGTGTTGCCCAGGCAACAGCAAACCGGCAGTTTGCTGCGCCAAGGGCGGTCTGCCGCGCGTATATCGGGAGCAAACCCTTGTGTTTGAAGGCCAGGCGCCTCAGGCACAGAAGCTGCAATGCCTCTGGCAAACCATTCGCCCGAGAGCGTTGTATGTCTGTACTGCCTGTATCTGCCGATTACCCGATTCACCCGCCCCACGCCGAGTTGATCCGCGACGAGGCCCACGCACTGGCCGTTGCCCGCCGAGTCGCTGCCGTGTTGCTGGAACAGGACGCCGAGCGCGATCGCACCCGCCAGGTGCCTGCGGAGGTCGTCGACCTGTATTCCAACAGCGGTCTGTGGGGCATCAGCGTGCCCCGCGAGTTTGGTGGTGCCCAGGTGTCATACGCGGTGTTGGCCCAGGTGATTGCGATTATCTCGGCGGCCGACCCTTCGCTGGGGCAAATCCCGCAGAACCATTACTGCCTGCTGGAAGATATCCGCCTGCAAGGCACGCCCGAGCAGCAGGCGTACTTTTTTGGCCTGGCGCTGGAAGGGCATCGGTTTGCCAATGCGCTGTCGGAAACCGGCGGCAAGAACGTCCAGGACATCCAGGCGACCATTCGCCGGCAAGGCGATGGCTATGTGATCAACGGTCGCAAGGGTTATTGCACCGGTTCGCTGTATGCCCACTGGCTGGCGGTGCTGGCGCTGGATGAACAGCAAAATGCGCAATTGGCGTTCGTGCCGCGCGGCACTGAAGGCCTGGTGGTGGTCGACGACTGGGACAGCATGGGCCAACGCACCACCTCCAGCGGCACGGTGCTGGCCGAAGGCTTGAAGGTGCCGGCGTTCAATCTGTTTCCTACCCATCGCTCCTACGATTCGCCGACCCTGGCCGGGCCTTTCGCCCAATTGACCACCGCCGCCATCGACGCCGGCATCGCCCGTGCCGCGTTGCGTGACACGGTGCAGTTCGTCCGGCAATTCGCCCGTCCGTGGATCGATGCCGGGGTGGAGAACGCCAGTGAAGACCCGCTGACTATCATCCAGGTCGGCGCGCTGGATATTCGCCTGGAAGCGGCGGAAGCCTTGTTGGAGCGGGCCGGCAAGGCCCTGGACGCCGCGCGCCCGGCACCTGATGAAGACAACGTTGCCCACGCCTCCCTGGCTGTCGCGCGAGCCAAGGTACTGACCACTGAAATCGCCATTGAAGCCAGCAACAAGCTCTTCGAACTCGGCGGCACCCGCTCCACCTTGAAGAAGCACAACTTCGACCGTCACTGGCGCAATGCGCGGGTGCATACCCTGCATGACCCGGTGCGCTGGAAGTATCACGTGGTGGGCAACTGGCTGCTCAACGGCGCCAAGCCACCGCGTCACGATTGGTCTTGACCCATGGCCGAGCTGTTTAAAAACATCTATTGGGCCGACATCGGCCAAGCCTGCCTGGAAACCCTGAGCATGCTCAGCGCGGCCCTGGGTTTTACCGTGCTGCTGGGGTTGCCGCTGGGGGTGCTGTTGTTCCTCACCGGCAAGCGCCAGTTGCACGAAACCCTGGTGGTGTATCGGGCGCTGTCGGTGGTGGTCAACGTGCTGCGCTCGCTGCCGTTCATCATCCTGCTGATTGTGCTGATCCCGGTGACTACCTTGCTGGTGGGCACCTCCCTGGGCGTGGCCGGCACCATTCCGCCGTTGGTGGTGGGCTGTACGCCGTTCTTTGCGCGGCTGGTGGAAACCACCTTGCGCGAAGTCGACCGTGGCGTGGTGGAGGCCACCCAATCCATGGGCGCCAGCACCTGGCAGGTGATCCGCCACACGCTGTTGCCGGAAGCCCGGGGCGGGCTGCTGGCAGCGGTCACTGTCACCGCGATTGTGCTGGTGGACTACACCGCCATGGCCGGGGTGATCGGTGGCGGTGGCCTGGGCGACCTGGCTATCCGCTACGGCTATCAGCGTTTCCAGACCGACGTGATGGTGGTCACCGTGTTGCTGCTGTTGGTGCTGGTGCAGGCCCTGCAGATGACCGGTGACCGTTTGGTGGCGCGTTACAGCCGCCGTTGATTCCTATAACTAATGCCTTCGGAGCAACCATGAAAAAATCCCTGGCCATCTTGGCCGCTGTCTTTTCCTTCAATGCCTTTGCCAACGAGACGCTGGTCGTCGGCGCCACGCCCGTGCCTCACGCCGAGATCCTCGAGTTCGTAAAGCCGGTGCTGGCCAAGGAAGGCGTGGACCTGCAAATCAAGGTCTTCACCGATTTCATCCAGCCCAACCAGCAACTGGCGCTGAAGAACATCGACGCCAACTACTACCAGTACCGGCCATTCCTGGATGACTACAACAAGACCCGGAATACCAACCTGGTGCCGGTGGTCGGTGTGCACATCGAGCCTTTCGGCGCGTACTCGACCAAGATCAAAAATATCTCGGAGTTGAAAGACGGCGCGACAGTGTCGATCCCCAACGACCCGGTCAACACTGGCCGCGCCTTGGTGCTGCTGGACGAAGCCGGCCTGATCAAGCTCAAGGACCCGAGCAACACCCTGGCCACGCCGCGAGATATCGTTGAAAACCCCAAGCACCTGAAAATTCGTGAACTGGAAGGTGCGTTGCTGGCCCGCTCGGTGAGCCAGGTGGACCTGGCGTTCGTGTTTGCCAACTACGCCCTGGAAGCGGGGATCGACACCAACAGCGCGTTGATCGTCGAGAAGGGCAAGAGCCTGTACGTGGAGTACCTGGTCGCGCGCCCGGACAACATCAATGACCCTGGCATCCAGAAACTGGCCAAGGCGTTGAACTCCGATGAAGTGCGCCAGTTCATCCTGACCCGCTATAAAGGCCAGATTGCCCCGGGATTCTAAGTCTGACGGCGATCAAAATGTGGGAGCGGGCTTGCTCGCGAAGGCGGTGGATCAGCCACTGCATCTGGCGACTGACACCCCGCTTTCGCGAGCAAGCCCGCTCCCACATTGATCGAGTTTTACCCCGCCATTATGTGGACGGCTCCAAGAGTTGTGCCCCAGGCCCGCGCTCACCCAGCACGTCGTCGTGATTGCGCAACGGGCACGCCTCCAGCGACAGGCACCCGCAGCCAATACAGCCGTTGAGTTTATCCCGCAGCAACATCAGTTTTTCGATGCGCTGGTCCAGGTCCTCACGCCATAGCGCAGACAGGCGCTCCCAATCGGCAGCGTTGGGCGTGCGGCCATCGGGCAAGGTTTGCAGCGCGTCATGGATCGTCGCCAGGGGAATGCCCAAACGCTGGGCAATCTTGATCACCACCACCCGGCGCAACACATCCCGCGGATAGCGCCGCTGGTTGCCGGCGTTGCGGTGGCTCTTGATCAATCCCTTGGTTTCATAAAAGTGCAGCGCGGTAACCGCCACGCCACTGCGGGCTGCCAGTTGGCCGACGGTGAGTTCTTTGGTGACCATGAAAAAGCCCTTGACCTTGACTTAACTAGAGGTTTTACCCTGCGTGGCATCGAATCGCAAGATTGTGCCTACAGTGAGAGGGGAATGTTCATGCAGGTATTAGAGAAGAGTCTGAGTTTTACCCAGATGGTCGAATTCCACATCGAGCCTCAGCAGCAATCGGCTTTGGTGGCGGCCCTGTCATCGCAAAGCGAGCGCCTGGCCCAGGGCCATGGTGGCTTCATCAATGCCAGCGTGCAGGTCAGTGATGATGGACGCCGGGTGCTCAGCTACCTGCAATGGCGCTCCCGCGAGGAGGGGGAAGCGGCCTTCAAGTGTTTTGAGCACGGTGAGGAAGATTTCTGGACGCTGATACGCGCCCACCAGGCCACGGCGGTGACCTTCGGTTCGTTCCAGGTGCTGCGCAGCATCGAGCGCAGCCATGACAACGCTCTGCACTGCCGCCTAAATTGACAGGTGCAGCATGCGCTCGCCCTGTACGTTTTCGCCGGGGCGTCGCTTGTTCACCGCCAGCTCGCCGATCTTGATCAAACGGGTACGGGTCACGTTGCGGCTCAGGCCCAGCAGGTTGGCGGTGTGCACCTGGTTGTAATGGCTGAAGCGGTAGGCGGCGCGCAGCAGCGCATCCTCGACCTTTTCATGCAGGGCCCCGGCCTGTTCCTCGAAGAGCTTTTGAAAGGCGCGTTCCAGCAGGGCTTCGGCGCTGTTGTCGGTGCCGTGCTGGCTGTCGTCCTGACGCTCGATGCGCATGTTCGACAGGCGCAGGTCGTCGCGCTCGATCACCCCGTTGCGGCAGATCAGCAGGGTGTGGTGGATCACGTTTTCCAGCTCGCGGATGTTGCCCGGCCAGCTGTAGCT
Organism: Pseudomonas sp. P7779; assembly: GCF_013386315.1. Taxonomy (NCBI): domain Bacteria; kingdom Pseudomonadati; phylum Pseudomonadota; class Gammaproteobacteria; order Pseudomonadales; family Pseudomonadaceae; genus Pseudomonas; species Pseudomonas sp. P7779. The sequence goes on from NZ_JACARZ010000104.1 coordinate 8,473, forward strand.
TTTGAGCTTTTGCTCGGCCTCGCGGCTGATGGTGATCGGGCCGTAACCCAGGCGCTGGCTGTAGGCTTCGATGAAATGCCGGGTCAGTGGCAGGATGTCACCGGGCCGATCCCGCAGGGGGCTGAGTTCGAGGCTGACCACGTCTAGGCGGTAGTACAGGTCTTCGCGGAAATGCCCGGCATTGATGGCTTTCTCCAACTGAACGTTGGTGGCCGCCAATACCCGCACGTCGATGGGAATGCTTTTGCGTGAGCCCAGGCGCACCACTTCGCGTTCCTGCAGTACCCGTAGCAGCTTGACCTGGATCGCCATCGGCAAGTCACCGATTTCATCGAGGAACAAGGTGCCGCCGTCCGCCTCTTCGAACCAGCCGGCCTTGGCACTGAGGGCGCCGGTGAAGGCGCCTTTTTCATGGCCGAACAGCTCGGCTTCCACCAGGGATTCGGAAAACGCGCCGCAGTTCACGGCCACGAAGGGCCGGTTGCGCCGGGCGCTGAGGTTGTGGATATGGCGCGCCACCAGCTCTTTACCGGTGCCGGTTTCGCCGATGATCAACACGCTGGCTTCGCTGGGCGCGACTTGCTGGATGTGCGCCAGCAGCGCCTGGGATTTGGGGTCTTCGAAGACCTGGGCCGTGGCGCGGATCGAGGTCGCAAGAGCGGGCGAGGGCGGTAAGGTTAAAAGCTGCATGGGCACCTCTTCTAGGAGTAGAACGTGGGAATCGGCAGGGACTGGTTCAACGCCCAGTCCCCCAGTTCGTGGAGCTTGTAGTCCACCGGGTCGTGCAAGGTTTGCGTGCGCAGGTTGCGCCAGTGCCGGTCCAGGCGCAGCGAGGCGTGGGTGGAGCGCGCGCCGGTGACTTCGAACAGGCGGCTGCACAGCTCCAGGCCGTTGCGGGTGGCAGCGACCTTGGCCGTGGCGATGGCGATGGCCAGCTCGCCGCGCTCGCTTTCACTGAGGCTCGGGCCCTTGGCCCAGGCCTGGTCCAGCAGTTCGGCGGCGCGTTCTACCAGCAGGCGCACGCCTTCCAGCGCGACCCAGAATTCGCCGTAGTGGTTGAGCACGTACGGGTCCTGGCGAATGTCCTGCACCGTGGATTTATGCCAGGGCCGGGTTTCGGTCAGGGTGTAATTCCGGGCTTCGGCAAACGCGCCTTCGGCGATGCCGAGGAACATGTGGGTGAAGGTCAGTTGAGCGATCAGCGGGCGCAGGCAGGCGAAGGGCGTACTCAGCGGGCCGGGATCGAGGAGCAATTCCGACTCTTCCACGCGTACCCGTTCGAAGCTGGCGCTGCCGCTGTCAGTCTGACGCTGGCCGATGTTGTTCCAGTCATTGTGCAGGGTGATGCCACTGCGCCCGCTGGGGATGGCCGCGATCAGCAGCTTGCCGCCGGCGCTTTCATCCACCGCCGAGGCGATCAGCATTTCCGAGTCGCTGGCACCGGAGCAAAAGCTCTTCTTGCCGGAGAATTCGCGCCAGCCGTTGTAGGCTTTGACCACAGTGCGCGTGTCCAGCGGGTTGAGGGCGTTGCCCCAGAACCAGTTCTTGCGCGCGGTTTGTTCGAACCAGGGTTGCCATTGCTCCGGGCGTGAGAACAGTCGCACGGTGGCGAGCATCAGGTGATGAAAACCGAAGACGTGGGCGATAGAGCTGTCGACCTTGGCGAATTCGCGCACGATCTCCAGGGTTTCGCTCCAGCGGGCGCCGAGGCCGCCGTACTGGGTGGGAATGCTCAGGGCCAGCAAGCCGCTTTGGCGCAGGGCGTCACGTTCGGTCTTCGGTGTGCCGCCGCGCTCGTCGCGTTCGACGGCAGTGAGGGCAAATTCGGCGGCCAGCAGTTTGGCGGTCTGCAAGGGTGAGGGCAGGACGCTGTTGGGTTTGGCTGTCACGCGGTATTCCTCATGGTGTGCCGGGGCGTGCCCCGGCAGACGGCAGGTCAGGCCTTGGCTTTTGCCGGCAGGACGTCGTTGGCAATCATTTCGCCGAACGGTCCGGTGAGGTTGGTGACGCCGCGCCCGGCCAGGCTGGCGTAGGGTTCCGGCAGCAGCGGGAACACCAGTTCGGCAAAGCGATACGCCTCTTCCAGGTGCGGGTAGCCGGAGAAGATGAAGCTTTCGATGCCCAGGTCTGCGTATTCCTTGATGCGCTCGGCGACTTGCTGAGGGTTGCCCACCAGGGCCGTGCCCGCGCCGCCACGTACCAGGCCGACGCCGGCCCACAGGTTGGGGGCGATCTCAAGGTTGTCGCGGCGCCCGTCGTGCAGGGCGGCCATGCGCCGCTGGCCTTCGGAGTCAAAGCGCGAGAAGGATTTTTGCGCGGCGGCGATGGTCTCGTCGCTGATGTGCTCGATCAGTTTGGCCGCGGCTTTCCAGGCGTCTTCTTCGGTTTCGCGCACGATCACATGCAGGCGAATCCCGAATTTGACGGTGCGCCCGTGGCGGGCGGCGCGCTCACGCACGTCGGCGAGTTTCTCGGCGACGGCGGCCGGTGGTTCGCCCCAGGTCAGGTACACGTCGACTTGTTCGGCGGCGAGGTCGTGGGCAGCGTCCGAGGAACCGCCGAAGTACAGCGGTGGATATGGCTTCTGCACCGGTGGGTAAAGTGCCTTGGCGTTCTGCACGCGCAGGTGTTTGCCTTCGAAATCCACCGATTCGCCTTGCAGCACGCGGCGCCAGATCTTGAGGAATTCGTCGGTCACTTCGTAGCGTTCGCTGTGATCGAGGAAGCTGCCGTCGCCGCGGTTTTCGTCGGGGTCGCCGCCGGTCACCACGTTGATCAACAGGCGGCCACCGGACAGGCGGTCGAGGGTGGCGGCCATGCGGGCCGAGACGGTTGGCGAGATGATCCCCGGACGAATCGCCACCAGGTAACGCAGGCGTTCGGTCAACGGCACCAGCGCCGAGGCAATCACCCAGGAGTCTTCGCAGGAGCGGCCGGTGGGGATCAGCACGCCGTGGTAGCCGAGGTTGTCGGCGGCCTGGGCGACTTGTTTCAAATAGTTGAGGGTGACCGGGCGAGCGCCCTGGGTGGTGCCCAGGTAGTGGCCGTCACCGTGTGTAGGCAGAAACCAGAAAACATCCATGACAAATCCTTAAGCGATTTTCAGCAGAGAGGTGGGATGCGCGGCAAACAACGGCGCGGCGCGTTCTGCAGCAAGGCGAATGCGGGCCTTCAAGGGCTCACTGGTTATGTGGTAATCGGTGAAATCGGCCTCGGTGGCGTACACGCCAATGGGCAAGGTCAGGGCCTGGAAGAAACTGAACAGCGGGCGCAACTGGTGATCGAGTACCAGGGCGTGGCGTTCGCTGCCGCCGGTGGCCGCCAGCAACACCGGGGTGTTGATCAGGGCGTTGAGGTCGACCAGGTCGAACAGGTGCTTGAGCAGGCCGGGGTAGGAGCCGCGATACACCGGCGCGGCAACGATCAGCAGGTCGGCCTGTTCGATGGCCTGCAGTTGCGCTTCGACGTCGGCGGGCAATTCCTGGCGCGACAGTGCGCCGCCCAGCGGCCGGGCAATGTCGCCCAGTTCGATCAGGGTGGCCTGGATCGGCAATTGATCGGCCAGTTCGGCCAGCACCGCCTGGGTCAACACCAGGGTGCGGGACGGACGCCAGGTTCCGCCGGAGAGGGCAACGACATTCAGTGGACGGGTCATCAACAGTTCCTTTTTCAACAGTGGCTCAGGGCAAGAGCAGTAGCAGGGCTTGAGCAAGAGCTGTACCAAGCTGTGCAGCCCTTGACTGGCGTGGCCTCTGTGCCAGGTGTTGGAAAATGGTGGTGTTGTCTGCCTGGTGTTTTGTTGAATGACTGTTGCCTGGGCAACAGTTGCCAGGCGAACAGTGGCGTGAGTGTTGAGGCCATTTATAGAGGGTTGTGTTTATTCCGTAAATGAACGTATTTCCATATTTATAGACCTACATGGAATATAAGGCGCGACTATCAGAAGTGTCGCAAAGGTTGATAGCGACTATCACGGCGGATGATTTTTCACCGTGCAGGTGCGGGAGTAGCCTGTACTCATTGACTTGCAGGACCTTCGCCATGAACCGTTTTCTCGCCATTTCCGTATTGCTTGTCACCTCAGTCCTTGCCGGTTGTGCGACACATTCGTCGCCCGAACTGCGTGGCTACTCGGCCGAGGAGAGCAAGGAACTGGCGCTTGAAGCCCTGAGCCGTCGAGGCCTGTCATTTGATGAATACCAACAGAAGAAAGCCGAACTGACCGGCCAGCCACAGAACACCTTCGGTTTCGATCGTCAGGGCGAGATGAATGCCGAGCGCAGCATGACGCTGCACGGTCGCCCCAGTTGAGTCAGTGGCGAGGTCTGAAAAGCCCGAGGTTTCCCACAGGAACCTCGGGCTTTTTGTTTGCCATCCGTTTCCCTGAGCCTGTTAAGCTGAATTTCAGGAGCGTTCCTACGCACTTTTAAATAAAGTGGTCTTTCTTTAACGGCACGGGATCAGGTAAACCATCTTCCTTCCTGATTGCGGCCCCTGAGACGTTGTTCTCGGGAACCTGCTCTGCGAGTCTTTAACGTCATGAATAAACGTCCGCTGTATTTCGACTACGCCGCCACCACGCCGGTGGATGAGCGGGTCATCCAGGTGATGGTTGAGTGTCTGGGCTTCAATGCCAACTTCGGCAACCCTGCGTCCAGTTCCCACGCGTTCGGCCAACAGGCCCGGCAAACGGTTGAGCAGGCACGGGGCCAGGTGGCTGAGTTGGTCGGCGCCGAGCCGGCACAGATTGTCTGGACCTCCGGTGCCACCGAGTCCAACAACCTCGCCATCAAGGGCGTTGCCCAGGCGCGCGGCGTGGCCGGTGGGCACATCATCACCAGCCAGATTGAACACAAGGCCACGCTCGACACCGCTCGCCAGTTGCAGGAAGCCGGGGTTGCCGTGACGTACCTGGTGCCGGACGCCGAGGGTTTGATCAGTGTCGAGGCGGTGAGCGAAGCATTGCGTGAGGACACCTTCCTGGTGTCGCTGATGCTGGTGAACAACGAGCTGGGCACTCTTAACGATATCCGGGCGATTGGCGCACGCGTGCGCGAGCATGGCGCGCTGTTTCACGTGGATGCGGCGCAGGGCGCAGGCAAGGTCGAGATTGACCTGGCCGAATGGCCAGTGGACCTCATGTCATTTTCCGCACACAAACTCTATGGTCCCAAGGGTATCGGCGCGTTGTACGTCGGCCCACGTGCGCAGCAGAAAGTGCTGGCGCAGATTCACGGCGGTGGCCATGAAGGTGGTTTGCGTTCGGGCACCCTGGCAACTCACCAGATTGCCGGCATGGGTACCGCGTTTGCCCTGGCGGCAGCGTCCTTTGCTGAAGAAAAGGCGACCATCGTTGCCTTGCGCGAGCGCCTGCTGGAACAGCTGAATACAATTGCCGGGGTGCGCCTCAATGGCAGCCTTACCCAACGCATTCCCCACACCCTGAGCCTGACGTTCAGCGAAGGCGAGTTCAATTCCGCCGCGTTGAGCGCGGGCATTGCCTTCTCGGCCACTTCGGCCTGCAATTCGGCGAGCAATGCACCGTCCCATGTGCTTCTGGCGCTGGGCCATGATGCCCGCAGCGCAGGTCGCACCATTCGCTTGAGCCTCGGGCGGTTTACCACCGAGCAGGATGTCGATCAGGCGGTACAGCTGATCAAGGCGGCACTGGCCAGCGCACCGGCGTTCTGGGCCGTTTGACCCCATAACAATTATTAGTGGTTAGCAGGAGACACGATGAGCACACAGCCTTTGACCCATGGAACGGTTCCCCAGCGCCTGGCGCACACCCGCGAACTGATGAGCCGCGAGGGCATTCATGCCCTGTTGGTGCCGTCGGCGGACCCGCACTTGTCCGAATACCTGCCGGGTTACTGGCAGGGCCGTCAGTGGTTGTCGGGTTTCCATGGGTCGGTGGGCACGCTGATTGTTACTGCGGATTTTGCCGGTGTATGGGCAGACAGCCGCTATTGGGAACAGGCGACCAAGGAGCTCAAGGGCAGTGGCATCGAGTTGGTCAAGCTGCAACCCGGCCAGCCCGGGCCGCTGGAATGGCTCGCGGAGCAAACGCCGGAAGGCGGCGTGGTGGCCGTTGATGGTGCGGTCATGGCCGTGGCCTCGGCGCGCACCCTGGGCAGCAAGCTGGAGGCACGTGGTGCACGCTTGCGCACGGATATCGACTTGTTGAATGAAGTCTGGCAAGACCGTCCAACCTTGCCGAACCAACCGATCTATCAACATCTGCCACCCCAGGCCACCGTCAGTCGTGGCGAGAAGCTCGCAGCCCTGCGTGCCAGCTTGACGGAAAAGGGGGCCGACTGGCATTTCATCGCGACCCTGGATGACATTGCCTGGCTCTTTAACCTGCGGGGTGGCGACGTTTCGTTCAACCCGGTGTTTGTCTCGTTTGCCTTGATCGGCCAGCAGCAGGCGACGCTGTTTGTGGCCCTGAGCAAAGTCGACGCCGAGCTTCGCGCGGTGCTGGAACAGGATGGCGTGACCCTGCGCGATTACAGCGAAGTCGCAGCGGCGTTGAAGGACATTCCTTCGGGCGCGAGTGTGCAGGTCGACCCGGCCCGGGTGACCGCCGGCTTGCTGGAAAACCTGGGCAGTGGCGTCACGCTGATCGAGGGGCTTAACCCGACCACCTTGGCCAAATCGCGCAAGAGCCTGGCGGACGCCGAGCACATTCGCCAGGCCATGGAGCAGGACGGCGCGGCCCTGTGTGAATTCTTCGCCTGGCTCGACAGCGCGTTGGGCCGTGAGCGCATCACCGAACTGACCATTGATGAGCACCTGACGGCAGCGCGTACCCGTCGTCCGGGTTATGTGTCGCTGAGCTTCAATACGATTGCCGCATTCAACGCCAATGGCGCGATGCCGCACTATCACGCGACCGAAGAAGAACACGCGCTGATCGAGGGCGATGGCTTGCTGCTGATCGACTCGGGTGGCCAATACCTGGGCGGCACGACCGATATCACGCGGATGGTGCCTATCGGGACGCCAAGCGAAGAGCAGAAGCGCGACTGCACGCGGGTGCTGAAGGGGGTGATCGCGTTGTCCCGTGCACATTTCCCCAAGGGCATTCTCTCGCCGCTGCTGGACTCGATTGCCCGTGCGCCGATCTGGGCCGAGGGTGTGGACTACGGCCACGGTACCGGTCATGGCGTCGGCTATTTCCTCAATGTGCATGAAGGCCCGCAGGTGATCGCGTACCAAGCCGTCGCGGCGCCGCAAACGGCAATGCAGGCAGGCATGATTACCTCCATCGAGCCCGGCACTTACCGGCCGGGCCGCTGGGGTGTGCGCATCGAGAACCTGGTGTTGAACCGTGAAGCGGGCAAGACCGAGTTTGGCGAGTTCCTCAAGTTCGAGACACTGACACTGTGCCCGATCGACACCCGTTGCCTGGAGCCGTCGTTGCTGACGGTGGAGGAGCGCCAGTGGTTCAACGATTACCACGCACACGTCCGTGAGCGCCTGAGCCCGCTGCTCAGCGGTGCAGCGCTGGAGTGGTTGCAGGTGCGCACGGCTGCGATCTAGCCCAGCGCTTCGCGCACAAAGTCCAGGCGATCCTGGCCAAAGAACAACTGGTCGCCGACGAACATACTGGGGGCACCGAATACGCCACGCTGAATCGCGTGTTCGGTGTTGTCCTTGAGGGTTGTCTTGACTTCGTCATCGTTGGTCAGCGCCAGGACTGCTTCAGGATCAAAGCCGTGTTCGGTCAGCACTGCGGCTACCACAGACAGGTCTCCCAAGTGTCGGCCCTCGACCCAGAGTGCGTGGAACAGGCAGTCGATGAAGTCGAGAAAGCGTTCGGGCTGGCGCATTTGGACGCCGGTGACCGCACGCATCAGCATTAATGTGTTGATGGGAAAGTGCGGATTGAACTTGAGCGGAACGTGGTAGCGCTGGGCGTAGCGTGCCAGGTCCTGGAACATGTAGCGACCTTTGGCGGGAACGGTGGCCGGTGACGCATTGCCGGTGGCCTTGAACACCCCGCCCAGCAGCATTGGCTTGTAAATCAGCTGGGTGCCGGTTGCAGCGCACAGGCCTGGAAGTTGGGTATAGGCCAGATAGGTGGCAGGGCTGCCGAGGTCGAAGAAAAATTCTACTGTTTTACTCATGCTGGATACTCGCAGTTTATTGTTATGGGGCGCGCTTACCAGGGTTCATTCCAGGGGCGCAGGTCCAGCTCGAAGGTCCAGGCGTCCCGGGGCTGGCTGTGCAGGTACCAATAGTTATCGGCGATGTGGTCCGGATTGAGAATGCCGTCCTGATCCTTGAGGGCGTATTTTTGCGGGAAGTTGTCGCGGATGAAGTCGGTGTCGATGGCGCCATCCACGACGACGTGGGCGACGTGGATATTCCGTGGGCCCAGTTCGCGAGCCATGCTTTGCGCCAGTGCACGGATCCCGTGTTTGGCTCCAGCGAACGCGGCAAAGCCGGCGGCGCCACGCAACCCGGCCGTGGCACCGGTAAACAGGATGGTGCCGCGGTTACGGGTGACCATGCGCTTGGCCACTTCCCGCGCGTTGAGGAAGCCTGAGAAACAGGCCATCTCCCAAATCTTGAAGTACTTGCGGGCGGTTTCTTCCAGGATGCTGCACGGCACATTGGCGCCGATGTTGAACACGAAGGCTTCGATGGGGCCCTGCTCGGTTTCAATCCGCTCGATCAGCGCGATAACGTCTTCTTCCTTGCGGGCATCGCAGGCAAAGCCATGCGCCTCGCCACCTGCTGCGTGGATGCTATCCACCAAGGGTTGCAGTTTATCGGCGCTGCGCCGGGTGACGCAGGCGACGTAACCCTCACGGGCGAAACGCTTGGCGATGGCACCACCTGTGGCATCGCCGGCACCCACTACCAGTACGATTTTCTTGTTGTTCGTCATGGGAGATCCTTTAGTAAACGATCGTTTGCCAAACGAACGTTATGCTACGATCCAGCAGGCGTCAAGCTGACAGCACAGTGGAGGAAGCGATGCGATATTCGGCTAGTCACAAGCAGCAAACCAGGGAAAAGCTTCTGGACAGCAGTGCGGCACTGGCGAAGAAAGAGGGTTTTGCCAGTGTCGGGGTGGATGGCTTGATGAAGGCCATTGGCTTGAGTGGCGGTGCGTTTTATAGCCACTTCGCTTCGAAGGATGAATTGTTCCGTTCGATTGTCGAGCGTGAATTGAGCCACAGCCTTGAGCGATTGAATGGCGACGGGGTGCAAAGCCGTGAGCGGCTGGATCGCTGTTTGAAGTTCTACCTGAGCATGGCCCATGTGGAGCAATCCGAAGCCGGATGTGCGTTGCCGAGCCTGGGGGCGGAGATTGCGCGATCTGATGTGGCCGTTCGTCAACAGGCGCAGGACTGGATTTGCCGATTGCAGGTGGGGTGGGCAGCAACACTGGGCAGCGAGGCCCTGGCGTGGTCGATTCTGTCGCAATGCATCGGCGCCCTGGTGGTGGCGCGGATGATGGTCGACCCGCAGGTGCAGGCACAGGTCCTGTCATCGAACTACGAGGTGCTCAGCCAGCAGCTGTCGAGGCTGTGAGGTCATCGACAGTTACTTGCAGATGACAATCATGCTTCGGCTTGTGTAGCCGGCGGGGTTAAGACCGAACGGGTAGTCGCCTGGGTCTTCGGCGTTGTCCCCCGACTTGGCGATGACTTTATAGCCTTTGGCGCCACACGAATTAGCTGCACTGGCGTAGCACTGGTCCCAGGAAGAGGACAGGCCTGAGCAGTTGATATGCAGGCCCTTCTTTCCCCGTTTTACTTCGGTCTTGGTGGTCGCGGCACAACCTGCGATTGCCACAATCATGAACAGCATCAAAATTCGCTTCATTACTATCCTTAATAGCCGCCTCGCTTAAGTGCACGAAGCTGGCTTTGCTCGCTCTCGAGTGTAGCGTTCATGATGTCCTTATCGAAAATCTCCATGAATGACACTGGGTTACGACCTAAACATGGCCTAATTGAGCGGCAAATGCCATAGCTACGTCAAATCCTGAATCAATCGGCTGGAACGAGTGGTTTTGATTCGTTACGCATGGTCAGGGTTGCACCCACCGAGGCCAGGATAATGCAGGTGATGGCCAGCCATTGCGCCAGGGACAAGTGCTCTTGAAGGAAAAACAGCCCGGACAGGGCGCCGAACGCGGGTTCGATACTCATCAGGGTTCCGAACGTGCGGGCTGGCAGGCGAGTCAGGGCGACCATCTCCAGGGTGTAGGGCAGGGCGGTGGATAAAACCGCGACACCAATGGCGATCGGGATCAGCGAGGGTGTGAGGAGTGCGGCGCCCGCGTGGACGATACCTATCGGTGCAACAAACAACGCTGCAATCATTACGCCGAGGGCCGCAGTCTGAACGCCATTGTCGGCGCCGGCCTTTTGGCCAAACAGAATGTAGAGTGCCCAGCACGCACCTGCGCCGAGTGCATAGGCGGCGCCTGTGAGGTCAATGCCGCTGCTGGCTTCGCCCACTGGGATCAATAGCAGAAGTCCGACAATCGCCAAGGCTATCCAGAGAAAGTCTACGGCGCGTCGCGAAGCGTAGATGGCTACTGCCAGTGGGCCGGTGAATTCGAGGGCTACTGCAATTCCCAGCGGAACGGTGCGCAGCGACATATAGAAGAGGAAGTTCATTCCCCCCAGCGCCATCCCGTAGACGATCACCGTCTGCAACGACTTGGCTGTCAGCTTGGCGCGCCATGGGCGTAAAAGGAGCAGCATGATCACACTGGCGAAAATCAGGCGCAGGGTGGTGGTGCCCTGGGCGCCCACGATGGGGAACATGCTTTTGGCGAGTGAGGCGCCTGATTGAATAGAGGCCATGGCAATGAGTAGCAGGCCGACCGGAAACAGTGTCGAAGCCAGGCTACGCGGGGAAGTGGTCATTGAGGGTATTCGTCCGAGGTCGTATTGAAAGAAACCGAGTGGCTATGATGCTTAACTGTTGAGCGTTGGGCAATATATTGCTCAATTAGTTAAGGGTTCCTTCCTATATAGACGAATTCCGTGATTGTGGGGATGGATTGATAGAAAAGCTGAATTAAGGGTTGACGGCAGATTCTGGAAGTCTATAATTCGCCCCACTTCCGGCGCAGTCGAAACGGAAAACTCCTTGGTAAACAAAGAGTTATGTAGGTTTCGACAGCGAGCTGCTTCAGATCATCGA
>NZ_JACARZ010000105.1:0-43769 GCF_013386315.1 Pseudomonas sp. P7779
CGCCGGGTTAGCCGTCCTGGGCCAAGGATGGCCCATGACGGCGGCCCACGGTCCAAAGCCGGAGTGAGGGCACACCGAGCCTAGGCGAGGTGCCGAGTGGTGGGGCAAGAGCGTTTTGCTTACTTTTGCGCTGTTCAAAAGTGAGCCGCTGTAAGAGCGGAACCAATAGTCGCCGTTACCTAAATAACGGATATGCCCCCGATTCATCGCGCCCACCCCGGCCTGCGCTTCTGCACAAACGCCTGAGTCCCCTCAACCCCTTCCTCACCACAAACCGCCTCGGCAAACCACTCGGCAGCCTGGTCCAACAACGGCCCCAAAACCTGCTCACCACTGGCCAGCAGCAACGCCTTGGTCCGCGCATTAGCCCCCGGAGCACACCGCAAAACCTGCCCCAACACCTCATCCAGCCGCTCCGCCAACGCCTGCGGATCGTGCTCCACAAAATGCACCAACCCCAACCGCAGCGCCTCAACCCCATCAAACCGCGCCGCCGTCAAAGCCAGCCGCCGCGCCTGGGTCAGCCCGATACGCTTCACCACGAACGGGGCAATCTGCGCCGGCAACAACCCAAGGCCGGTCTCCGGCAACCCAAACTGCGCCTGATGATCCGCAATCGCCACATCACTGACACACACCAACCCAAACCCGCCGCCCAGCACGGCACCCTCAAGCACCACAATCACCACCTGCGGCAGCGCCTCCACTTCCTGCAACAGCGTACCGAACGCCCGGTTCAACGCCTGCAAGCCGCCCGCGGCTCCCGCGCGAGCCATGTCCTTCACATCGCCACCGGCCGAAAAATGCCCACCCGCGCCGCTGATAACCAACGCCCGCACGCTCTTGTCCCCAACCACATCGGCCAGTACCGCACGCAGTTCGTTGACCATTTCCAGGCTCATGGCATTGCGGCTGTCCGGCCGATTGAGGGTCACATGCAGCACCCCGTTATGCGGTTCCAGCAACAACGTGTTCACGACTTTCTCCCCGGCAGGGTGCCCATCAATTTACAGATGATCCCCAGCATGATCTCGTCCGCCCCACCACCAATCGACACCAGCCGCACATCGCGATAAGCCCGGGCCACCGGGTTGTCCCACATGAACCCCATGCCGCCCCAATATTGCAGGCAACTGTCGCTGACTTCCCGGCCCAGGCGGCCGGCCTTGAGCTTGGCCATGGAGGCCAGGCGCGTCACGTCCTGGCCCTTGATGTACTGCTCGGTGGCCTGGTACACCAGCGCCCGCAGGCATTCGATTTCGGTGGACAGTTCGGCCAGACGGAAGTGGATCACCTGGTTGTCGATCAGCGCCTTGCCGAAGGTCTTGCGTTCCTTGCAGTACTCGATGGTGCTGTCGATGCAGTACTCCAGGCCCTTGACCATATTGGCCGCGCCGAACAGCCGCTCTTCCTGGAACTGCAGCATCTGCATCATGAATCCCGCACCTTCATGGCCGATGCGGTTGCGCTGAGGGATGCGCACGTCGTCGAAAAACACCTGGGCGGTTTCCGAGCTGTGCATGCCGAGCTTTTCCAGGGGCGGGCTGACGCTGATGCCGGGGGTGTTCATCGGCACCATGATCAGCGACTTGTTGATGTGCGGCTTGTCGTCCGAGGTGTTGGCCAGCAGGCAGATAAAGTCGGCACTCGGGGAGTTGGTGATCCACATCTTGCTGCCGTTGATCACGTAGTCGGTGCCGTCCTTGCGGGCATGGGTTTTCAGCCCGGCCACGTCGGAGCCGGCGCCGGTTTCCGAGACGCCGATGCAGCCCACCTGTTCGCCGCTGATGGCCGGGCGCAGGAATTCTTCGCGCAATTCATCGGAGCCGAAGCGGGCGAGGGCCGGGGTGCACATGTCGGTCTGCACGCCGATGGACATCGGGATGCCGCCGCAGCGAATGCTGCCGAACTCTTCGGCGGCGACGATCGAGTAGCTGTAGTCGAGGCCCATGCCACCGAATTTTTCCGGCTTGGAAATACCCAGCAAACCGAGGTCGCCGGCCTTGCGGAAGATCTCGTGGATCGGAAAGCGTCCGGCCTTTTCCCACTCATCCACATGCGGGTTGATCTCGCGCTCGACAAAGCCACGGACGGTGCGACGCAGTGCTTCGTGTTCCTGGGTGAAGATCATTTTTATTGTTCTCCCTATGGGGACGCGGGGCGTCCCGGGCTGCATTCCCACGCGGGGCGTGGGAACGATCATCAAAACCGCGCTGCACCAAAGCTGTTGGGCTGTAGTTGCCGCACCTCGGCCTCGTGGCAGATGTCCAGCAGAAACCCGAGCAAGGTCCGTGTATCCCGTGGGTCAATCAGCCCGTCGTCCCACAGGTTCGCGCTGCCATAAAGGGCGGTGGACTGGCTGTCGAGTTTCTGTGCGGTGACCTGTTCGAGCATGTCGAGCACCTTGGGGTCGGGCACCAGGCCGTCTTTCAGTTGCTTGGCTTCGGTGACGATCCGCAGCACCTTGCCCGCCTGGGCGCCGCCCATCACGGCGGTGCGACTGTTGGGCCAGGCGAAGATAAAACGCGGGTCGAGCCCACGGCCGCACATCGCATAGTTGCCGGCACCATAGGAGCCGCCGACGACGATGGTCAGTTTCGGCACCCGGGCATTGGCCACCGCCTGGATCATCTTCGCGCCGTGCTTGATCACGCCTTGCTGTTCCGACTCGGTGCCCACCATGAAGCCGGTGGTGTTGTGGAAGAACAGCAGCGGTGTCTGGCTCTGGTCGCACAGCTGGATAAATTGCGCGGCCTTGCTCGCACCCTTCGGGGTGATCGGCCCGTTGTTGCCGATAAAGCCACAGGCGCGGCCCTGGATATGCAGGTGGCCGCAGACGGTGTGCGGGTCGAACTCGCCCTTGAATTCGAGGAAGTTGGAAGCGTCCGCCAACCGCGCGAGGATTTCGCGCACGTCGTAGGGCTTTTTCGGATCGTCGGGGATCAGCCCCAACAGCTCGTCAATCGGGTACAGCGGCTCGCTGTAAGCGCGCTTTGGCACAGGCGGCAAGCGGTCATCCCACGGCAACAGGCTGACAATCTCACGCACGATGCGCACGCCGTCAGCGTCGTTTTCCGCCAGGTATTCAGCGGTGCCGGCGGTTTGCGCATGCATCTCGGCGCCGCCCAGTTCTTCATCGGTGGCGACTTCGCCGGTGGCGGCCTTGAGCAGCGGCGGGCCGGCCAGGAACAGCTTGGCCTTGCCACGCACCACCACCACGTAATCCGAAAGACCCGGCTGATAAGCGCCGCCCGCCGTGGCCGAGCCATGCACCACGGTGATCTGCGGCAGGCCCATGGCCGACATCCGCGCCTGGTTGGCGAAGCTGCGGGCGCCTTCGACGAAAATCTCGGCGGCGTAGTTGAGGTTGGCGCCGCCGCTTTCTGCCAGCGTCACCACCGGCAGTTTGTTTTCCATGGCGATCTGTTGCAGGCGCAGGGATTTTTTCAGGCCCGAGGGGGAAATGGTCCCGCCCTTGATCGCGCTGTTGTTGGCCACCACCAGCATCCGCACGCCGCTGACGTAGCCGATGCCGGCGATCAACCCGCCCCCAGCGGCGCTGCCGTCTTTGTCATCGTGCAGTTTGTAGCCGGCCAGGCTCGCCAGTTCGAGGAACGGCGCGCCGGGGTCGAGCAATAAATTCAGGCGTTCCCGTGGCAGCAGTTGCCCGCGCTTGTCGAACCTGGCCTTGGCTTCGGCGGCCTTGCCCAGCAGGTTTTGCTCCAGCTGGCGCAATTGATTGACGCCCGTGAGCATCGCTTCGCGGTTCTGCGCGAATTGCGGGCTGTGGGCGTCGAGTTGCGAGTCGATCACCGGCATGGCTTATTTCTCCTCCTTGAGCACGTCCGGCAAGTAAGCCCGGTGGAAACCATTAAAGGACACGCTCGGCGGTTGCGCCTTGTGCAGCGGCCAGGCGCGGCTGCCCAGGCTGGCGGCGCCGTCGATGCGCAAGGTGCTGCCGCTGACGAACGCGGCGGCGGGGCTGAGCAAGAACACAATCGCCGCGCTGACTTCCGATTCGGTGCCGATGCGCTTGAGCGGTACATGCTCGCGCAAGGTCGGGATCACCGCCTTGAATGCGCCTTCGTAGGTGTCCATGCCGCTGGAGGCAATCCAGCCCGGCGCCACGGCGTTGACCCGCACCCCCGCGTAACCCCATTCAAAGGCGGCGGTCTTGGTGAAGTTGTCCATGCCCGAACGTGCCGCACCGGAGTGCCCCATGCCGGGCATGCCGCCCCACATGTCGGCGAGCATGTTGACGATGGATCCGCCGTGCTTGCTCATGCTCTGGTTGAACACTTCCCGGGCCATCAGGAAACCGCCCACCAGGTTGGTGCGCAACACGGTTTCAAAGCCCTTCTGGTTGATCGACGCGAGCGGCGAGGGGTACTGGCCGCCGGCGTTGTTCACCAGGCCATGAATCGGGCCGTGCTCCTGCAGGACCTGGCCGACCAGTGCCTTGACCGCTTCTTCATCACGAATATCGCAGGCCTGCCAGCTGACGCGACCGCCGTCCTCACTGATCTCCGCCGCCACCGTTTGCAGTTTTTCCGGCTTGCGCCCCACCAGGATCACATGGGCGCCGAGGGCTGCCAGCTCGTGGGCGGTGCAACGGCCAATGCCACTGCCGCCGCCGGTAACGATGATGGTCTGCCCCTGGAACAGGTCGGCTTTGAAGATCGAGTCGAAGGCCACGGCGCGGGTCCTTTAAGTGAATTGATCGGCAATGTGCTGCGGCACGGCAATCGGGATTTCCAGCAGTTGCTGGGCGAAGGCCTTGCCTTGGGGATCGATGCGCAGGCTGGCAATCCCGCCGCCACCCAGGGCGTTTTCCAGCAGGAAGTTCAGGCTGTGGCTGCCGGGCAAATACCAGCGCTCGACGCGGCCGTGGATCGGGTCGAGCACGTGGCTCATCCAGTCGACGATCACTTCGGGCGTCAGTGCCTCGGCGATCCACGGCAGGTAGTCGGGCTCGCGGGCGATCACCCCGATGTTGCTGTGGTTGCCCTTGTCGCCGGAGCGGGCCACGGCCAGCTTGACCAGCGGCACGTTGGCGTCGGCGCGGCCTTGGGGTTTGGGCGGGTCGATCAATGCGATCGAGGTGTTCAGCGGTTTGGTGACGGGCAATTCGCAGGCATGCCGTTCGCCAAGGAAGTCGACCTGCAATTGGCAGGCGCTTTTATCGATCAGGAATGAAAACAACCGAATCAGCGGGTACACCGTGGGTCGCCCGCCGACGATTCCGGTGAGCCCCGGCGCCATGCCGGTGGCCGCCTGGGCAATCTCCCGGGCGAACAGCACCAGCGCCTGTTTGCTGGGGTGACGCACCGCCAGTTTCACCACCACTTCGCGGCAGTCCTGGCGTTGGGCATGGGGGCCGTAGGTGGCTTCGCTGCCCAGCAGTTCGATGTTGATGTCGGTGTAGGGCGCCCAGCCGCGCTGGCTGAACAGCTCTGAGGTCTTGTTGATGATCGCCTGGCTGACCCGCTCGGCCTTGGCCACCGCGTCGATCCCGGCGATCAGGCAACTGGCGGTGCAGCGAAAACCATCCGGGTAGGTGGCGCTGACTTTGTATTGGTCGGTGGGCGGCAGGCCTTTGGCGCCGTGCAGGTGCACGCGGTTTTTGCCTTGTTGCCGGAGCTTGACCTGGCTGAAGTCGCAGATCACGTCGGGCAACAGGTAGGCGCGCGGGTCGCCGATTTCATACAGCAGTTGCTCGGCGACGCTCAGTTCGCTGATCAGTCCGCCGGTGCCCTCGACCTTGCTGACGGTGAACTGGCCGTCGGCACTGACCTCCACAATCGGGAAACCGATGTGTTCGTAGTCCGGCACCTCCCGCCAATCGGTGAAGTTGCCGCCGGTGCACTGCGCGCCGCATTCGATGATATGCCCGGCCAATGCCGCCTGGGCCAGGCGGTCGTAGTCCTGCCAGGACCAGTCGAACTCATGCACCAGCGCCGCGCTGACCACCGCGCTGTCCACCACACGGCCGGTTATCACGATATCGGCACCCAGCTCCAGCGCCTGCACGATGCCGGGCGCGCCGAGGTAGGCGTTGGTGGATACGCACATCGGCGGCAAGGGCGCGCCGCTGAACATGTCGGTGACGCCGTGCAGTTGCTTGAACTGCGGTTGCAGGTCATCCCCCAGCAGTACGGCGATCTTCAACGGGATTCGGGCCTGGTCGCAGGCCGCCTGCAACGCGGCGGCGCAGGCCTGGGGGTTGATCCCGCCGGCGTTGCTGATCACGCGGATGCCCTGGCGCTGGATATCCGCCAGCAGCGGCGTCAGCACCTCGACGAAATCCGTGGCATAGCCGGCCTGGGGATCTTTCATTCGCGCTCCGGCGAGGATCGACAGGGTGACTTCCGCCAGGTAGTCGAACACCAGGTAATCCAGCGTGCCGCCGTGCACCAACTGCGCAGCGGCGGTGCAGGTGTCGCCCCAGAAGGCGCTGGCGCAGCCGATGCGTACCGTCTTGTTCATGGGGCGTCCTTCCTCTGGTTTGCTGGCACCCACACTACCAAGCAAGCGCTTGGTTTGTAAACTCTGGTCATAACTTTGCCCCAAGCGCTTGCTTGGTTGGCTGCCACGGCCTAAATTGCCGCCCAAGACGTAACCAGAAGTTAAGGAGAGCAGCATGGATGAGCAAAAAGCCCTGCGGGTGATGCGCGCCATGGTCGACGCCGGCCAATTGACCGACCCCGACAGTGCCCGTGGCAAGCTGCTGCAAACCGCGGCCCACCTGTTTCGCAACAAGGGTTTTGAGCGCACCACCGTGCGTGACCTGGCCGGCGCGGTCGGGATCCAGTCCGGCAGCATCTTTCATCACTTCAAGAGCAAGGACGAAATCCTGCGGGCGGTGATGGAGGAAACCATCCACTACAACACCGCCCTGATGCGCGCTTCCCTGGCCGAGGCGAGCAACGTGCGCGAGCGGGTGCTGGCGCTGATTCGTTGCGAATTGCAGTCGATCATGGGCGGCAGTGGCGAGGCCATGGCGGTGCTGGTGTATGAATGGCGTTCCCTGTCGGCCGAGGGCCAGGCCCAGGTGCTGGCCTTGCGCGATATCTACGAAGAGATCTGGTTGCAGGTGCTGGGGGAGGCGAAAAACGCCGGTTACATCAAGGGCGATGTGTTTATCACGCGGCGTTTCCTGACGGGCGCCTTGTCCTGGACCACCACCTGGTTTCGCGCCCAGGGCAGCATGACCTTGGAGCAACTGGCCGACGAAGCCTTGCTGATGGTGTTGAAAGCTGACTAGCCCTTTCGCGCAAGCTATTAATTGTGTGGCAGAAAGTTGTCTCGATAGACAAAAACGCCTAGCTTAGCGGGATCAAAGTTTTCGACGGTGTGTGCCTTGATGTTTTCGCCTTGGCGATTGGCTGCAGGACTCTCAATATGGGCACTTGGCGCACTGTGGCTGATGCCTGCCTCGGCCGCCCAACTGGTGAGGGTCGGTGCTGCGCATTTCCCGCCATACACCGTGCGCCCGGAGCAGGGTGCCGACACCGGGTTGCTGCCGCAACTGGTGGAAGCCTTGAACGCCCTGCAAACCGACTACCAGTTTGTGCTGGTACCCACCTCGATTCCCCGGCGTTTTCGCGACTTCCAGCAAGGTCGGGTGGACATGGCGATCTTCGAAAACCCCAAGTGGGGCTGGCAGGATATTGCCCACACCGATGTCGACATGGGCCTGGAGGATGCGGAAATCTTCGTGGCCCAGCAGGAGCCCGGTCGCGACCAATCGTATTTCGCCGACCTGACCGGCAAGCGCCTGGCGGTGTTCAGCGGCTATCACTACGCGTTCGCCAACTTCAATCCCGACCCCAAGTACATGGCGGAGCACTTCAACGCCACCTTGACCTATTCCCACGACAGCAACCTGCTGATGGTCGCCCGGGGCCGGGCCGACATTGCCCTGGTGACGCGTTCCTACCTCAGCGATTTCCTGGTGCGCAATGCCGATACGGCGGGGCAGTTCCTGGTGTCCGAGCGGATCGACCAGGTGTACCACCACTATGCGTTGCTGCGGCCCAAGGCGCCGATCACGGGGCCGGCGTTCGCCGGGCTGCTCAAGCAGCTGAGGGACAACGGCCAGTTGCTGAAGATCTTCGAGCCTTACCGCATCGATGTAATGCCGGTACCGTGATCGTCTAAATTTTTGCCCTCGGCTCA
Organism: Pseudomonas sp. P7779; assembly: GCF_013386315.1. Lineage (NCBI taxonomy): Bacteria > Pseudomonadati > Pseudomonadota > Gammaproteobacteria > Pseudomonadales > Pseudomonadaceae > Pseudomonas > Pseudomonas sp. P7779. Next base: position 8,179 of record NZ_JACARZ010000105.1, read on the forward strand.
CGTCACTTGTTGAACTGTCGACGATTCGTGAGCCCATCCCATGTCCAATCTGAATGACCTGTTTGTGCTGCCCTTGCCGGCGGGACCCGCCCTGAATGCTGATGAAACTGATAGCCGCCTGAGCCTCACCCTTGAGGGCCAGCCGCTGATTCGCCTGCGCCTTGAGCGGGGTGATGAGGTGCAGGTGCATTTGCAGGAGCCCGCCAGTGTGCCGGCTGCCCGTGCCTTGTGGGCGGCGTGTTATTGGCTGTTTGCCAGGGAGCCCGGGCGTCAGCGACTGGTCTGGTGTCTTGAGCATGCGCCGGAAGATGCCTTGCGCAGTGGGTTGCTGGTGGCGACCGGGGTTGCCGGGCAGTTTCATTGCGAGCGCACGTTGTTCTGGCAGTTGCCGCAACCGTGGCTGGGGCAATCTCTCACGGGGACTTATCCGCAGCAGATGATCATCAGCGGTGGCAAGCGTCATCCTGCCCGTGCACCGAAGCCGCGGGGCGAGGTGTATCGGCGGTTTGATGCGCGGCTGGGGGCGTGGATTTCACTGCGTACGGTGGAGATTGATGTTGATCTGGCGCGCTTCAATCGTTGGCAGAACAGTGCGCGGGTGGCGAATTTCTGGCAGGAAACTGGCAGCCTGGAACAGCATCGGGAGTATCTGGACAAGCTGGAAGCGGATCCCCATGCGTTGACGTTGATTGGCTGTTTCGATGATGAGCCGTTTGCTTATTTCGAGGCGTATTGGGCGAAGGAGGATCGGGTTGCGCCGTTTTATGACGCGGCGGATTACGATCGCGGGATTCATATGCTGGTGGGCGAAGAGCACCACCGTGGTCCGCACAAGGTAGCGAGCTGGTTGTCGGCGCTGGTGCATTACTTGTTTCTCGATGATCCGCGTACGCAGCGTGTGGTGGCTGAGCCTCGGGCGGATAACGGGAAGATGATTGGGCATATGCAGAATCAGTGTTTCCACTGTGAGAAGGAGTTTGATTTTCCTCATAAGCGGGCGGCGTTGATGATTCTGGGGCGGGAACGGTTTTTTGAGCGGTGTGGGTTGGTTTGACTGAGCAAAAAATCTGAGTGCACGAAGATCAAATGTGGGAGCGGGCTTGCTCGCGAAAGCGCAGTGTCAGTCAATGCATGTGTGACTGATCCACCGCTTTCGCGAGCAAGCCCGCTCCCACATGGGATGTGTGGCGCGTCAGGCCCGCCGCGCAAACGTGTCGCTATGGGTCCCGGAAACCTTCCGGCAATGCACCAGCGCATCGCGAATCATAAAGTTCACCAACGTCGGTGAAACCCCCAGCTCCTTGGCAATATCCTTCTGCGGCACCCCGTGTAGCCGGTACATCTCAAACGCGTAACGCGTGCGCTGAGGCAACTCGGTCAAGGCGTCGGCAATGTTCTCCAGCGTCGAAAAGTTGATGTGCGAGGTCTCAGGTGAAGCGCCGTGAATAACCACATTCAAGCCTTCCTCTTCCGTGCCGGAATATTTCAGCTCCAGCGCCTGCTTGCGGTAGTGATCAATAGCCAGGTTGCGCACGATCTGGAACAGGTAACTGAGCTGCGCCTTGAACGATGACGTGATGGTGGGGGCCGATTGCAACCGGAAGTAGGCGTCTTGCACCACGTCTTCGGCGCGGGATCGGCAGCCGGTAATACGCGCTGCGATCTTGACCAGGATCAGTCGATTGTCGACGAAGGCCTGGAGTAGGGGTGAGTCGCACCTGCCTGTGGATACTTGTTCCGTCATGGAAATCACCTTGTTGCAAGAGAAGGTTGGGGGAGGGCGTCCTTGCTGAGGCCTCCTACACATCGGGCAACAAATTATGCTTAATGATAATGATTGTCAAATGAGAAGACGAACTAATCTTATGCTTTATCGAGAGGTGTGAACGGCGTCTCGCTGACTAATTATTTCCCGGTGCCATCCGTTCTCATGGGTGAAAGGCCAGTTAACAAACCGGCCAAGGATCAGCGCCTGGAGGAGGACAAAATGGGTTTTTATCGTGTGAGCGGGAGTGGTCTGAAATGAACACGCCGGCTCGATTACGCCTGTTTTGCCTGCCTTACTCCGGCGCCAGCGCCATGGTCTACAGCCGCTGGCGGCGTGCGCTGCCGGAGTGGTTGCAGGTGCGGCCGCTGGAGTTGCCGGGGCGCGGCATGCGCATGGACGAGCCGTTGCAGCGCGATATCAAAAACCTGGCCGGGCAACTGGCTGATGAGATCCGCGCCGAGCTGGACGGCCCCTACGCCTTGTTCGGCCACAGCCTCGGCGGCCTGCTGGCCTTCGAGCTGGCCCATGCCCTGCGCGAACGGGGTGCGCCGCCGCCATTGGCGCTGTTTGCCTCGGGTACCGCCGGCCCGGCCTGTCGCGATGTCAGCGAATACGCCATCGAGAAAAACGACGAACAACTGATCGCCCGCCTGCGGGAACTCAAGGGCACGGGCGAAGACGTGCTGGCCAACGCCGAACTGATGCAGTTGATGCTGCCGATCCTGCGGGCCGACTTCCTGCTGTGCGGCAGTTTCGAATACGGCGAGCGTGAGCCGCTGAGCCTGCCCATCCATGTATTCGGCGGCAAGCAGGACACGGTGCGCGCCGATCAACTGCTGGACTGGCAGCAAGACACCGCCAGCGGTTTCTCCCTCGACATGTTCGACGGTCACCACTTCTTCCTGGTGCAGCACGAGAGTTCCGTACTGCGCTGTGTGCGGCGTTACGCCGACGAACACCTGGCCCGCTGGCGCAATGACGCCGCGCGGCAGATGGCCCGGGCAACCGGCTGAACAAGCCCCCCCGGCCACACATTCCCCGATTTCCCAGTAAGCCGATTTCAGGCAGGAACCCCATGATGGACGCCTTCGAACTTCCCCGCACCCTGGTTCAGTCCCTTCAACGCCGCGCCGCGCAAACCCCGGATCGACTGGCGTTGCGCTTCCTTGCCGAGACGGCCGAACAGAGCGTTGTCCTCAGTTACCGCGACCTCGACCTGCGCGCCCGCACCATCGCCGCCGCCTTGCAGGCCGACGCCGGGCGGGGCGATCGTGCGGTGCTGCTGTTCCCCAGCGGGCCGGATTACGTCGCGGCGTTCTTTGGTTGCCTGTACGCCGGGGTCATCGCGGTGCCGGCCTATCCGCCGGAGTCCGCCCGCCGTCATCATCAGGAGCGGCTGCTGTCGATCATTGCAGACGCCGAGCCGCGGTTGCTGCTGACCACGTCTAGCCTCGGTGATTCGCTGGCGCAACTCGAAGGCGCGCCGCAGTTGCTGTGCGTTGACAGCCTCAATGCCGAAATCGCGAGCAATTGGGTCGCGCCCAACTTGCAGGACGATGACATCGCCTTCCTGCAATACACCTCCGGCTCCACTGCGTTGCCCAAGGGCGTGCAAGTGACCCACGGCAACCTGGTGGCCAACGAATTGCTGATCCGTCGCGGCTTCGGCATCGACCTGAACCCCGACGACGTGATCGTCAGCTGGTTGCCGCTGTACCACGACATGGGCCTGATCGGCGGGCTGCTGCAGCCGATCTTCAGCGGTGTGCCGTGCGTATTGATGTCGCCGGCGTACTTCCTTGGCCGGCCATTGCGCTGGCTCGAAGCGATCAGCGAATACGGCGGCACCATCAGCGGCGGGCCGGACTTCGCCTATCGCTTGTGCAGCGAGCGAGTCAGCGAATCGGCATTGGATCGCCTGGATTTGAGCAAGTGGCGCGTGGCGTACTCCGGCTCCGAGCCGATCCGCCTCGACACCCTCGAACGCTTCGCCGAGAAGTTCGCCGCCTGCGGTTTTACCCCGAACAATTTCTTCGCCTCCTACGGCTTGGCGGAGGCCACCTTGTTCGTTGCCGGCGGCACCCGTGGCCAGGGCATCCCGGCTGTGCGCCTAGACGAACAGGCTCTGGCCGCCAATCGCGCCGAGCCCGGTCAGGGCGCGGCGATCATGAGTTGCGGCACCAGCCAGCCCGAGCACGCGGTGCTGATTGCCGACCCCGCCACCCTGGCGACGCTCCCCGACAATGCCGTCGGTGAAATCTGGGCCACCGGCCCGAGCATCGCCCACGGCTACTGGCGCAACCCTGAAGCCACCGCCAAGACTTTCGTCCAGCACGAAGGCCGTACCTGGCTGCGGACCGGCGACCTCGGGTTTATCCGCGAAGGTGAAGTGTTCATCACCGGCCGGCTGAAAGACCTGCTGATCGTGCGGGGCCACAACCTGTATCCCCAGGACATCGAGCAAGCCATCGAGCGCGAAGTGGAAGTGGTGCGCAAGGGCCGGGTCGCCGCGTTCGCGGTGAATGACCAGGGCCTGGAAGGCATTGGCATCGCCGCCGAAATCAGCCGCAGCGTGCAGAAAATCCTGCCGCCGGAGGCACTGATCAAGGCGATTCGCCAGGCGGTGGCCGAAGCCTGCCAGGAAGCGCCGAGCGTGGTGGTGCTGCTCAACCCCGGTGGCTTGCCGAAAACGTCCAGCGGCAAGGTGCAGCGCTCGGCCTGCCGCACACGCCTGGCGGACGGCAGCCTCGACAGTTATGCGCAGTTCCCTGGCGTGCAAGCGCAGGCGGGTGATGCGGTGCTGGCGTCCGAGCTGCAAAGCCGGATTGCCGCGATCTGGTGCGAGCAATTGCAGGTGACGCAGGTCGCCGCCGACGATCACTTCTTCCTGCTGGGGGGCAACTCCATCAGCGCCACCCAGGTCGTCGCCCAGCTGCGGGAAACCCTCGGCCTGGAACTGAACCTGCGCCTGTTGTTCGAAGCGCCCACCCTGGCTGCCTTCGCCACCAGCGTCGGGCAATTGCAGCAGGACGGCGGCGTGGCCCAAGGCGCAATCCATGGGTTGTCGCGACAGGAAGACCTGCCGCAATCCCTCGCGCAAAACCGCTTGTGGATCACCTGGCAACTCGACCCGCACAGCAGCGCCTACACCATTCCCGGCGCCTTGCGGTTGCGCGGCGAGCTGGATGAAGACGCGGTGCGCGCAACCTTCCAGCAACTGATCCAGCGCCACGAAGCCCTGCGTACGCGCTTCTTCGAGCGCGATGGCCAGGCCTTCCAGCGGGTCGACGCCAAGGCTGATTTCGATCTGCAAGTCATCGACCTCAGCGATTTGCCTGCCGCCGAGCGGGAAGCCCGTGCCAAGCAGATTCGTGAAGACGAAGCCCGCACCCAGTTCGACCTGGAGAAAGGCCCGCTGCTGTGGGTAACGCTGGTACGCCTGGATGACGAAGACCACCAACTGCTGGTGACCCTGCACCACATCATCGCGGACGGCTGGTCGCTGAACGTGTTGATCGACGAATTCTCGCGACTGTACGCCGCTGCGTCCCAGGGCCAACCCCTGGAACTGCCAGCGCTGGCCCTGCAATACGCCGACTACGGAAGTTGGCAGCGCCAGTGGCTGGCCGAAGGCGAGGGCCAGCGGCAACTGGCTTACTGGAAACAACAACTGGGCGACGAGCACCCAACCCTGAGCCTGGCCACCGATCACCCGCGTTCGGCGCAGCACCTGCGCAGTGCCTCGCGTCACAGTGTGCGTGTGAGCGCGAGCCTCGGCGAAGCCATTCGCAAGACTGCCCAAAGCCACGAATCCACGCCGTTCATGCTGTTGCTCGCGGCGTTCCAGAGCCTGCTCTATCGCTACAGCGGCCAGCGCGATATCCGCATCGGTGTGCCCAACGCCAACCGTCCGCGCCAGGAAACCCAAGGCCTGATCGGGTTCTTTATCAACACCCTCGTACTGCGCGCCGAACTGGATGCGCGCCTGCCCTTCGCCGAGTTGCTGACGGCAACCCGCACCGCAGCGCTGGGCGCCCAGGCCCATCAGGACCTGCCTTTCGAACAACTGCTGGAAGCCTTCCCCCAAGCTCGGGAACAAGGCCTGTTCCAGGTGATGTTCAACCACCAGCAACGTGACCTCGGCGCCTTGCGCCGCTTGCCGGGCCTGCTTGCCGACGAGCTGGCATGGCACAGCCGCGAAGCCAAGTTCGACCTGCAACTGCACACTGAAGAAGACCGCAACGGGCGCCTGAGCCTGTCGTTCGACTACGCCGATGAGCTGTTCGACGCCGCCACCATCGAGCGCCTGGCCGGGCACTTCATCAACCTGCTGCAAGCCATTTGCGAGCAACCACAACAGGCCATCGGCGACCTGAAGCTGTTGCACGTCGACGAGCAGCGCCAACAACAGCAGTGGAGCGCTGCGCCGTGCACACCGGCGCAGCGCTGGCTGCCGGAACAACTCAACCAACACGTCTCGGAACGCACCGCACTGGTGTGGCAGGACGGCAGCCTGACCTTCGCGCAATTGCACACCCAGGCCAACCGCCTGGCCCATTACCTGCGGGACAAGGGCGTGGGCCCGGACGTGTGCGTGGCCATCGCCGCCGAGCGTTCGCCGCAACTGCTGATCGGCCTGCTGGCAATCATCAAGGCCGGCGGCGCCTATGTGCCGCTGGACCCGGATTATCCCGCCGAACGCCTGGCCTACATGCTCAAGGACAGCGGCGTGCAACTGCTGCTGACCCAGACTTCACTGCTGGAACAACTGCCCACGGCGCAAGGCGTGTGCGTCATCGCCATGGACAGCCTCAAGCTCGACAGTTGGCCGACCCACGCGCCGGGTTTGCACCTCAATGGCGACAACCTCGCCTATGTGATCTACACCTCCGGCTCCACCGGCCAGCCCAAGGGCGTGGGCAACACCCATGCCGCGCTGGCCGAGCGCTTGCAGTGGATGCAAGCCACCTACCAATTGGATGAAACCGATGTGCTGATGCAAAAGGCGCCCATCAGTTTCGACGTGTCGGTGTGGGAGTGTTTCTGGCCGCTGATCACCGGTTGCCGCCTGGTGCTGGCCGGCCCCGGCGAGCATCGCGATCCCCATCGCATCGCGCAGTTGGTGCAGGAGCACGGCGTGACCACCCTGCACTTTGTGCCGCCGCTGTTGCAGCTGTTTGTCGACGAACCGTTGGCTGCCGAATGCACCAGCCTGCGTCGCCTGTTCTCCGGCGGTGAAGCGCTGCCTGCCGAGTTGCGCAACCGGGTGCTGGCGCAGTTGCCGGCGGTGCAGTTGCACAATCGGTATGGCCCCACCGAAACCGCGATCAACGTGACGCACTGGCATTGCCAGGCCGAGGACGGCGAGCGTTCGCCGATTGGCCGGCCGCTGGGCAATGTGATTTGCCGGGTGCTGGATGATCAGTTCGAGCCGCTGCCGGCGGGTGTGCCGGGTGAGTTGTGCATCGGTGGCATCGGCCTGGCCCGGGGTTACCTCGGGCGTGCGGGGCTGACCGCCGAACGCTTTGTCGCCGACCCGCTGGGTGAGGCGGGCGCACGCCTGTATCGCACCGGTGACCGCGTGCGCTGGAGCACCGACGGTGTGCTGGAATATCTCGGGCGCCTGGATCAGCAGGTCAAACTGCGTGGCTTCCGTGTCGAGCCTGAAGAAATCGAAGCCCGCCTGCTGGCTCTCGACGGCATCGCCCAAGCGGTGGTGCTGGTGCGGGAAACCGCAGCCGGTGCGCAGTTGATCGGTTACTACACCGCCAGCGAACCGTTGGATGAACAGGACGTAAAAACCGCCCTGGCCGCCGAGCTGCCGGAGTACATGGTCCCGGCGCAGTTGATGCGCCTGGACGCGATGCCCCTGAGCCCAAGCGGCAAACTGGATCGCCGCGCCTTGCCGGAACCGGTGTGGCAGGTACGTGAACACGTCGAACCTGAAACAGCGCTGGAACAGCAAATCGCCGCGATCTGGCGTGAAGTCCTGGCGCTGCCACGCATCGGCCTGCGGGACGACTTCTTCGCCCTTGGCGGCCATTCGTTGCTGGCGACGCAAATCATCTCCCGCACCCGCCAGGCCTGTGACGTCGAACTGCCGTTGCGCACGCTGTTCGACGCCAGCGAGCTGGGGGCTTTCGCCGAGCAGGTCCGGCTGATCCAGGCCGCCGGGCAACGTAACCAACAGCTGGCCATCGGCAAGGTCGACCGCAGCCAACCGGTGCCACTGTCCTATTCCCAGCAGCGCATGTGGTTCCTCTGGCAGATGGAGCCCGACAGCCCGGCGTATAACGTCGGCGGCATGGCGCGCTTTCGCGGGGTGCTGGACGTGGGCCGTTTCGAGGCGGCGTTGCAGGCCTTGATCATGCGTCATGAAACCCTGCGCACGACTTTCCCGAGCATCAATGGCGTGGCGCAGCAGAAGGTTGCGGCGCAAACCGGCGTGCGCATGGATTGGCAGGATTTCTCGGCGTTCAGTGAGGCCGAGCGGCAACGGCGTGTGCAGCAACTGGCCGATCATGAAGCCCACACGCCGTTCAATCTGGAGACCGGTCCACTGCTGCGCGCCTGCCTGGTCAAGGCCGGCGAGCAGGAACATTACCTGGTGCTGACCCTGCACCATATCGTCACCGAAGGCTGGGCCATGGACATCTTTGCCCGTGAACTCAGCGCGCTGTACGAAGCGTTCATCGACGACCGCGAATCACCACTGGCGCCGCTGCCGGTGCAGTACCTCGACTACAGCGTGTGGCAGCGCCAGTGGCTGGAGTCCGGCGAACGCCAGCGCCAACTGGATTACTGGACCGCGCAACTGGGCACCGAACATCCGCTGCTGGAACTGCCGGCCGACCGTCCGCGGCCGCCGGTGCAAAGTCACCAGGGCGAGCTGTACCGTTTCGATTTGAGCGACGACCTCGCCGCCCGCGTGCGTGCCTTCAACGCCGAACGCGGCCTGACCCTGTTCATGACCATGACCGCCACCCTCGCGGTATTGCTCTACCGCTACAGCGGCCAGACTGACCTGCGCATCGGTGCGCCGGTGGCCAACCGGATTCGCCCGGAAAGCGAAGGGCTGATCGGCGCATTTCTCAACACCCAGGTGCTGCGTTGCCAGCTCAACGGGCAGATGAGTGTCGGCGAACTGTTTGACCAGGTTCGCCACACCGTGATCGAAGGCCAGTCCCATCAGGACCTGCCGTTCGACCATCTGGTGGAGGCCCTGCAACCAACCCGCAGCGCGGCGTACAACCCGCTGTTCCAGGTGATGTGCAACGTGCAGCGCTGGGAATTCCAGCAAAGCCGCACCCTGGCCGGGATGACCGTCGAATACCTGGCCAACGATGCCCGCGCCACCAAGTTCGACCTCAACCTGGAGGTCACCGACCTCGATCATCGCCTGGGTTGCTGCCTGACCTACAGCACCGACCTGTTCGACGAGCCGCGTATTGCGCGCATGGCGGCGCATTGGCAAAACCTGCTGGAAGCCTTGCTCGGCGATCCGCAACAGCGCCTGAGTGAGTTGCCGTTGCTGAAGGCTGGCGAACAGCGCGCCCTGCGAGACAGCCTTGGCATTGAGGCTGGCGAGCATCGCCTCGACCAGTGCATCCATCACCTGTTCAGCGAGCAGGCCCTGGCCCGTGCCGATGCACCGGCGTTGACCTTTACCGGGCAGACCCTGAGCTACAGCGAACTCGACAGCCGTGCCAATCGCCTGGCCTGGATGCTCCGCGAGCGCGGCGTGGGCCCGCAGGTGCGGGTCGGCCTGGCGTTGCCGCGTTCGCTGGAGATGGTGGTTGGCCTGCTGGCAATCCTCAAGGCCGGCGGCGCCTATGTGCCGCTGGACCCGGAATACCCGCTGGACCGCCTGCACTACATGATCGAAGACAGTGGCATCGGCCTGTTGCTCAGCGATGCCGCGATGTTCGACGCATTGGGCGAACTGCCTGAGAGTGTCGGCCGCTGGTGCCTGGAAGATGACCTGCTGACCCTGGCGGACTACCCGGCAAGCGAGTTGCCTTTCATCAGCCTGCCGCAACATCAGGCCTACTTGATCTACACCTCCGGTTCCACCGGCAAGCCCAAGGGCGTGGTGGTGTCCCACGGCGAAATCGCCATGCATTGCCAGGCGGTGATCGAGCGCTTCGGCATGCGCCCGGATGACTGCGAGCTGCACTTCTATTCCATCAACTTTGACGCTGCCACCGAGCGTCTGCTGGTGCCGTTGCTCAGTGGTGCCCAGGTGGTGTTGCGGGCCCAGGGCCAGTGGGACGCGGAAGAAATCTGCGGGCTGATTCGTCGGCACCGCATCAATATCCTGGGCTTCACCCCAAGCTATGGCAGCCAGTTGGCGCAATGGCTGGCCACGCAAGACCAGACCCTGGCGGTGCGCATGTGCATCACCGGCGGTGAGGCCCTGACTGGCGAACACTTGCAGCGCATTCGCGCGGCATTCAAGCCGGCGCTGTTTTTCAACGCCTATGGCCCGACTGAAACCGTGGTGATGCCGTTGGCCAGCCTGGCCCCGGAAGCCCTGGAAGAGGGCGCCGGCAGCGTGCCGATCGGCAGCATCATCGGCGCGCGTGTGGCCTACATTCTGGATGCGGATCTGGCGCTGGTGCCGCAAGGCGCGACCGGCGAGTTGTGCGTCGGCGGTGCCGGCCTGGCCCAAGGGTATCACCAGCGTCCGGGCATGACCGCGGAGCGCTTTGTCGCGGATCCGTTTGCCACGAATGGCGGTCGCCTGTATCGCACCGGTGACCTGGTGCGCCAGCGTGCCGATGGCCTGGTGGAATACCTCGGTCGTATCGACCATCAAGTGAAGATTCGTGGTTTCCGCATCGAGCTGGGAGAAATTGAAACCCGCCTGCTGGAACACGAGGCGGTGCGTGAAGCGGTGGTGTTGGCGCTGGACTCACCGAGCGGCAAGCAGTTGGTGGCCTATCTGGTCAGCGACGAAGAGCACGGTGCACTGCGTGAATCCCTCAAGGCGCATTTGAAAGCGCAGCTGCCGGACTACATGGTGCCCGCGCACCTGATCGTTCTCGACAGCATGCCGCTGACCGCCAACGGCAAACTCGACCGCCGCGCCTTGCCGCAGCCGGACCCCGAGGCGAATCGTCAACAGTACGTGGCGCCGCGCAACGAGCTGGAGCAAACCCTGGCGGCCATCTGGTGCGCGGTACTGAACGTGCAACAGGTAGGCCTTGACGACAACTTCTTCGAGTTGGGCGGCGACTCTATCCTGTCGATCCAGGTGGTCAGCCGGGCCCGGCAGGCGGGGATTCATTTCAGCCCGCGTGATTTGTTCCAGCACCAGACCGTGCAAACCCTGGCCGCCGTGGCGACCCGCAGCGAGCAGGTCAGCGCCGAACAAGGCGTGTTGACCGGCGCGTCCGGGCTGACGCCGATCCAGCACTGGTTCTTCGACACCGACATCCCGGAGCGCCAACACTGGAACCAGGCATTGCTGCTGGAGCCGGTTCAGGCCCTGGAACCTCATCGCCTGGAGCAAGCGTTGCTGGCGGTGCTGGAACATCACGACGCCCTGCGCCTGAGCTTCACCCAGCGCGACGCCCAATGGCACGCCGAACACTTGGCGGTGCCGGAAGGCGGCCTGCTGTTGCAAGCCCAGGTGGCGGACATGGAGCAGTGCAGCGCGCTGTTCACCGACACCCAGCGCAGCCTCAACCTCGCCCATGGCCCGTTGTTGCGCGCGTTACTGGTGGACGGCCCGCAAGGCCAGCGCCGGCTGCTGATCGCGATCCATCACCTGGTGGTGGACGGCGTTTCCTGGCGGGTATTGCTGGAAGATTTGCAGACCGTGTATCGCCAGTTGAGCGACGGCCAGCCGGTCAACCTGCCGGCCAAGACCAGCGCCTTGCGCGACTGGGCGGCGCGGTTGCAGGCGTATGCCGGCAGCGAATCCCTGCGTGAGGAGCTGCACGTGTGGCAGCAACAGTTGGCCGGCCCTGCCGTTGAATTGCCGGTGGATCGCCCACAGGGTTCGCTGCGCAATCGCGACGCGGATACCGTCAGCGTGCGCCTGGATGCCGAGCGCACCCGCCAGTTGTTGCAGCAGGCACCAAGTGCCTACCGCACCCAGGTCAACGATTTGCTGCTGACGGCCCTGGCCCGTGTGCTGTGCCGCTGGAGTGGCCATGAATCCGCATTGATCCAGCTGGAAGGCCACGGCCGCGAACCGCTATTCGACGAGATCGACCTGACCCGCAGCGTCGGCTGGTTCACCAGCGCCTACCCGCTGCGCCTGACCCCGCTGCATATCGAAGAGGCCGCCGGGCAGGGCGCCTCGATCAAGGCGATCAAGGAGCAACTGCGCGGCGTGCCCCACAAGGGGTTGGGTTATGGCGTGCTGCGCTACCTGGCCGACGACCTGTGCCGCCAGACCATGGCCGCGTTGCCGAGCGCCAGTATCACCTTCAATTACCTCGGCCAGTTCGACCAGAGCTTTGGCGCCGACGCACTGTTCCACCCGCTGGACGAGTCCGCCGGGATCGCCCACGACCCGGACGCGCCGTTGCCCAACGCGCTGAGTGTCGACAGCCAGGTGTACGGCGGTGAGCTGGTGCTGCGCTGGACCTTCAGCCGCGAGCGTCACCACAGCCAGACCATCGCTGAACTGGCGGACGCTTACCTGGCGGAACTGCAAAGCCTGATCGAACATTGCCTCAAGGCAGACGCGGGCGGCCTTACGCCGTCGGACTTCCCGCTGGCGCACCTGACCCAGGGGCAACTCGATGCGCTGCCGGTGCCGGCCAATACCATCGAAGACGTGTACCCGCTGACCCCGATGCAGGAAGGCTTGCTGCTGCACACCCTGCTGGAACCGGGCACCGGCCTCTACTACATGCAGGACCGCTACCGCATCAACAGCGCCCTGGACCCCGAGCGTTTCGCCCAGGCCTGGCAGGCGGTGATCGCCCGTCATGAAGCCTTGCGCGCCTCGTTCTGCTGGAACGTCGGCGAAGACATGTTGCAGGTTATCCACAAGCCCGGCAGCACGCCGATCGAGTACCTCGACTGGAGCCAGGAGCCGGAAAGCGAGCAGGAACCGCGCCTGCAAGCGTTGCTGAAAAGCGAGCGTGAAGCCGGTTTCGATCTGCTTAACCAGGCGCCATTCCACCTGCGGCTGATCCGCGTAGGCGAAGCCCGCTACTGGTTCATGATGAGCAACCACCACATTCTGATCGATGCGTGGTGCCGCTCGCTGCTGATGAACGATTTCTTCGACATCTACATGGCCCTCGGCGAAGGTCGCGAAGCGCAACTGGCGACGCCACCGCGTTACCGCGATTACATCGCCTGGCTGCAACGCCAGAACCTCGCCGAGGCGCACCAGTGGTGGCAGCAGAACCTGCAAGGGTTCGAACGCACCACACCGATTCCGAGCGACCGGCCGTTCCTGCGCGAGCATGCCGGCCACAGCGGCGGCATGGTGGTAGGCGACTGCTACACCCGCCTGGATGTGCACGACGGCGCGCAATTGCGCGAGCTGGCCCAGGCTCATCAATTGACGGTGAACACCTTCGCCCAGGCGGCATGGGCCCTGGTGCTGCGGCGCTTGAGTGGCGATCGCGACGTGCTGTTCGGCGTCACCGTGGCAGGGCGCCCGGTAGAAATGCCCGAGATGCAGCGCACCGTCGGGCTGTTTATCAACAGTATCGCCTTGCGGGTCAAGCTGCCGGAGGACGATCAGCAGTGCAGCGTGCGCCAATGGTTGAGCGGCCTGCTCGACAGCAATATGCAACTGCGCGAGTACGAGTACCTGCCGCTGGTGACCATCCAGGAGCACAGCGAATTGCCGAAAGGCCAGCCGCTGTTCGACAGCCTGTTCGTGTTCGAGAACGCCCCGGTGGAAGTCTCGGTACTGGACCGTGCGCAAAGCCTGAATGCCACCTCGGATTCCGGTCGCACCCACACCAACTTCCCGCTGACGGCCGTGTGCTACCCGGGCGATGACCTGGGCTTGCACCTGTCCTACGACCAGCGTTATTTCGATGAAACCACCGTGCAAGGCATGCTCGCTGAATTCAAGCGGCTGCTGCTGGCGCTGGTGCAGGGCTTCCATGGCGACATGGCCGACTTGCCGCTGATTGGCGAGCAGGAGCGTGAGTTCCTGGTGGACGGCTGCAACCAGAGCGAGCATGAATATCCGCTGGAGCGCAGTTACATCGAGCTGTTCGAAGCCCAGGTGGCACAGCATCCACAGCGGATTGCCGCCAGTTGCCTGGATCAGCAATGGACCTACTCTGAGCTGAACCGGCGCAGTAACCACCTGGGTCATGCGCTGATTGCCGCGGGTGTCGGGCTGGACCAACCGGTGGCGTTGCTGGCTGAACGTAATCTGGATTTGCTGGGCATGATCATCGGCAGCTTCAAGGCCGGCGCGGGTTACTTGCCGCTGGATCCGGGGCTGCCGACCCAGCGCTTGAGCCGGATCATCGACCTCAGTCGTACGCCGTTGCTGGTGTGCACCGAGGCTTGTCGGGAACAGGCGGATCTGTTGCTGGAAGAGTTTGCCTGTGGCTCGCGACCGAGGCTGCTGGTGTGGGAGGAGCTGGTGGGTTCAGAGCAGAACCCGGGCATCTACAGTGCGCCGGATAACCTGGCCTACGTGATCTACACCTCGGGCTCCACTGGCCTGCCCAAGGGCGTGATGGTCGAACAGCGCGGCATGCTCAATAACCAGTTGAGCAAGGTGCCGTATCTGCAACTGACTGAGCACGATGTGATCGCCCAGACCGCCTCGCAAAGTTTCGATATCTCGGTGTGGCAGTTCCTCGCGGCGCCGCTGTTCGGGGCGAGGGTGGACATTGTGCCAAATACCATTGCCCATGATCCGCAAGGCTTGCTCGCTCACGTCCAGGCCCAGGGCATTACCGTGCTGGAAAGCGTGCCGTCACTGATCCAGGGCATGCTCGCCCAGGACCGCATGAGCCTGGATGGCTTGCGCTGGATGCTGCCGACGGGTGAAGCGATGCCGCCGGAACTGGCGCACCAGTGGTTGCTGCGTTATCCGCAGATTGGCCTGGTCAACGCGTATGGCCCGGCGGAATGTTCGGACGACGTGGCGTTCTTCCGCGTCGACCTGGCGTCGACCCGTGGCACTTATCTGCCGATTGGTACGCCGACCGACAACAACCGGTTGTACCTGCTGGATGGCGCGCTGGAATTGGTGCCCCAAGGCGCGGTTGGCGAGTTGTGCGTGGCCGGGACGGGCGTGGGTCGTGGTTATGTCAGCGATCCGCTGCGCACGGCGCAAGCGTTTGTGCCGAATCCATTGGGTGCGGACCGGTTGTATCGAACAGGGGATTTGGCCCGCCGTCGCAGCGACGGTGTGTTGGAGTACGTCGGGCGCATCGACCACCAGGTGAAGATTCGCGGTTACCGGATCGAGCTGGGTGAAATCGAAGCGCGCCTGCATGAGCAGCCTGAAGTGCGGGATGCGGCGGTGGGCGTGCAGGAGGGCGTCAACGGCAAGCATCTGGTGGGCTACCTGGTGGCGGCGGATGCGCAGCTCAACCCGGGTGAGCGCCTCGATCGCATCAAGCAACGCCTGCGGGCCGAGCTGCCGGAATACATGGTGCCGTTGCATTGGTTGTGGCTCGACCGGTTGCCGCTGAACGCCAACGGCAAGCTGGACCGCAAGGCCTTGCCGGCACTGGAGATCGGCCAGTTGCACAGCCAGGAATATCTGGCGCCGCGCAATGAGCTGGAGCAGACGCTGGCCGGGATCTGGGCCGAGGTGCTCAAGGTCGAGCGCGTCGGCGTGCAGGACAACTTCTTCGAACTGGGCGGGCATTCGTTGCTGGCCACGCAGATAGCTTCACGGGTGCAGAAGACGCTGCAGCGGGATGTGCCGTTGCGGGCGATGTTCGAGTGCAGCACGGTGGAGGCGTTGGCGGGGTATATCGACGGGCTGGCGGCGAATGAGATCAGCGCCGAGAAGGTGGATCGGTTGAGTGATTTGATGGCGGAACTGGAGGGTTTTTAACTCGGATCGCAACGCGCCACTCGTCGGGTGGCGCGGTTTTTAAGGTTCGAACTGTGAATTCTGACAGTAGGCAAGGGGGGCATTTCGGCGTGTGATGGGCAACACCATCACTCGTTGAAATGGAGTTCTATCATGCCCAAGTCATCACCGTTGACCCTTGACCTGCCCAAGCCACAGCTGGTCGAAGCCGAGGGAGAGCCCCGGGTTGACCCGCTCCAGTTGCTGGAGGGGGCTACTGTCCGGGTGTTCTACGAAGGGATGCTCAGCACCGACAGTATTGTGTTGCGCTGGGAGTCGACACCGGGGGAATACGCGCCGATTGCCTCCCAGGATGGCGTCGAAGCGGGCTCGGTCGAGTTCCACGTACCCCCGTATTACGTAGGGCTGCGCATTGATAACTTCGCGCTGTTTTCCTATGTCGTTACCCGCGATGGCGAGGAACATCCTTCCCCCGTTGCCGACGTGTTCATCAAGTTGCCGTCCAATTTGCCGCAACTGCAGATCTTTCAAGCCTCAGGCGGTGTTCTGGACCTGTCCTTGTTGTGCGGTGAAGACCCGGTTCTGCATGTCGACGTCTGGCCGTTCATCGACCCGGTTCAAGTGGCTCAGGTCTATATCGGGGGGATTTACCCTGATGGGTCCAAGGCCAGTCTCTACCCTTATGAAGATGCACCGGTAACAGAGGAGGACGTGCGCCACGGCTGGACCCGAAAGTTGTCCCGTGCCGAGCTGGCCACGCTCAAGCATGACAGTGAGCTTTATATTGCGTTCTACGTTGAGTTTTTGCCGCGTGCGGGTTCCAGGCCGGTGTATCGGCTGATTTCTGGTTTGGTGTTGACGTTGCTCATCGAGCCTCATTTGGATCTCGTAGCGCCCACGGTGGTGGAAGCCACGCAAATCACACCTGAAAATCTCGTATTGAATCCGGTCAATACCCAGGACGGTGCGACCATCCGGGTCAGCTATGAGCATATGTGCCCTTGCGACTGGGTTTGCGCCTTCTGGGAAGGGACTGCCGGGGCAGGCACTCCGGTACTCGAGTGCAAGCAGGCCGACAATCGGGACGTTGTTGATTTTAATGTGCCGGCGTCAGCCATCAGCGCCAATTTCAATAAGCAGGTGTCGGTCCGCTACACCGTCCGACGGGAAGGGCAAACCTGGTCGGCGCTGCCGCGACCGGTAAAAATCCTGAATATCTCCGGCCTGCCCAAGCCGCAGGTGGAACAGGCCACGGGCAGTACGCTGGACCTCAATACGTTCCAGGGGGACGCGCAACTGACGGTGGCGGCCTATGCCTACGGCGCCTTGGGGCAGCCCTGCTGGATGTGGGTAACCGGTGAGCGGGAAGATGGCGCGCCTTATCGCTTCGATGTGCTGGATGGCGAGCCGCTCTCCGAGCAATGGCTGCAGGAGGGCGTCAGTACGCTGCTGTCCCGGCGCGACCTGCAAAAACTGGCCGATTGCAGCCGCTTTGACGTGCATTTTGCGGTGAACTTCGATGGCCGGTCCGACAGGGCCAGCGCCGAGCCGTTTCCTGTGCTGCGCCTGGATATTCATCAGGAAGACCTGGTCCTGAAACCCTTGACCATTCGGGAGGCCGTGGGCTCGCAGTTGACGGTATGGAATGGCCGTGATGGCGTGACGGCACGGGTGGAATATGACCACATCAGTGCTCATGACGAGATCAGCGTGTGTTGGACACAATCGGACGGTAGTTGCCTGCCGTTGCCACCCAAGCCGGGTAACACTGATCCGAAGTACGTTGACTTCACCATTCCCCGCGAGGCTGTAATCGCTGGAAGCGGCAAAACAGTGCCCGTCAGTTACAGCGTCGCGAGCGCATGCAAGCACGTCACGTCAGCTGACCTGGAGCTACAGATCAGTGTCCCGCAGCGTTTGCCTGCGCCAGAGGTGCCGCAGGCCACTCAATTGCCCGGTGGCCAGGGGACACTGGACTTGCGCACCTTTACCGGGGATGCCGAGATTACGCTGCAAGCCTGGTGGTTCATCCTGGCGGGGCAAAAGGGCTGGCTGGAATGTACGGGAACCTTGCTCGACGGGTCGTCCCATACCCTCAAGCTGCTGGTCAATGAGCCGATCACGCAAGAGCAGGCAAACCATGGGTTGTCGCACGTTCTGCCTCGTGAGGAACTGGAAAAGTTTCGCCACAGGTCCGTATTGAACATCGTGTTCAAGGTTACGGCGGACGGCAGCTCCCATGTGAGCGAAGCAATTGTGTTCCCTGTGCTGATGTTGCTGTTGCGCAAGCAGTACAGAGACCTGACGGATTTCAACGGTCAGACCTTGGGTTTATGGACCGTAGGGTCAGGCGCACCCGATGCCAGGGATATCAGCATTGAATATATGGGGACGGGACCTGACGGCAAGCCCGATTACGCAGTCAGGAATTTCACATTTACCAATAACAGTTTCGGCCCGATCCTGCAGCGGCGCTTCTTGGATTTGGAGCGCGGTTTTACTTACCGGTTTTCCGTACGGGTTCGACGGTACAGCGTTGCGTTCGCGACGCCCAAGTTATCGTTGCGCAAAGACTCCATTCAACAAACACCGGTGGAGGAGTTGGTTGATCTGAACTGGCACACACTGAGCTTCACCTTTACGCCAACCATCGCTCCCGTGCTGCTGGAAATCTATAGCCATGAAGGCGCTACGAGCGGCAACGATTGGTACATGGATGATTTCCTGGTCGAGGGGATTTAATCCGCGCTGAAAAGACAATGCCCGCTTCGATGCGGGCATTGTCTTTACAGGCTAGGGCTGATTATTTCGGACCGAGAATCTTCACCAGCTTATCCGGCGACGGCGCTCCTTGCTGTTGCTGCAATCCACCCTTGTCATCCAGATAGAAAATTGCCGGCGTGGCCGACAACTCCAGCTCGTCCATCAGCTTCATATTCGAATCAAGCTTGGCCTGGATATCCGCCGGGATCTTTTCCAGCGCCTGCAACTTGCTGCCTTTACCGGCCGACTCATGGGCTTCCAAGGCCTGTTGCGGGTCCTTGGCGGCAAACAGCGCGGCCGACTTGCCCGGGCTGTCTTCACGGATAATCCCCACCATGATGTGCCGCAACTGCACCTTGCCCGACTTCACCCAAGGCCGCGCCTGCTCCCAGAACATATTGCAGTACGGGCAGTTCGGGTCGCTGAACAGGTACACGATGCGCGGCGCGTCCTTGTTGCCGTCCTGGATCCAGTTGCTGTGTTCCATCTTGGCCCAGACTTCCTTGGCCATCGGCGCATACACCAGTTTCTCCAGCGGCGCGGTGCTCAGGTCATTGCCATCGGCGTCGTACAGGTTGCCGGCAATCACGCTTTTGCCATCGGCAGTCAGGTACAGCGCCATGCCACGGTTCTGGTATTGCGCCGCGTAACCCGTGAGGCCGCTGGGCGCATCGAACTTGCCGATGATCTTGGCACCCTTGGCCTCGATGTTCTTGATCGGCGCCGGCCAGTCTTCGGCGTGGACCAGGCTGGCGGCCAGGGTCAGGGGCAGGAGTGTCAGCAGGTGGCGGAGGCGGAGCATGGCGAATTCCTTGTGGTGGCCGGCAAGGCCGGTTTGGCGGGGGTCGGCTCGAAGCGCTCCATGGCGCGGGCCAGGCTGGCCTGTGAGAGTTCGCCCAGGTGGCTGTTGATCAGGCGACCATCAGGTTGGTAGAAGAGGGTGGTGGGCAAGGCCATGGAGCCGACGGCCTGGCCCAGGCGGCCGCTGGCGTCGAACAGCACGTTGTCCAGGTTCAGGCCCTGGGTCGCCAGATAGGTGGCGACGCTTTGCATGCTTTCGGCCTGGTTGACGAACAGGAAGGTCACGTCCGGGCGCTGGCGCTGGGCACTTTCCAGTACCGGCATTTCGCGCCGGCACGGCGGGCACCAGGTGGCCCACAGGTTGATCACCAGCGGGCCGCCCTTGTAGTCGGCCAGTTGCACGGTTTCGCCATTGGCGTTGCGCAGGGCAATGTCCGGCAGGTGCGTGCCTTTTTCGTAGAGGGTCAGGGACAGGCTGGTCAA
Source organism: Pseudomonas sp. P7779 (assembly GCF_013386315.1). Classification (NCBI taxonomy): domain Bacteria; kingdom Pseudomonadati; phylum Pseudomonadota; class Gammaproteobacteria; order Pseudomonadales; family Pseudomonadaceae; genus Pseudomonas; species Pseudomonas sp. P7779. The sequence goes on from NZ_JACARZ010000105.1 coordinate 27,987, forward strand.
GGCCCAGAACGCCAGGCCGGTGATCACGCCGGCGCTCAGTGGCTTGCGCAGCAGCGGGCGGCGCCAGCCGTAGATCAGCGCGCCGATGATCAGCACGATCACGCCGGGCCAGGCGAGAAAACCGCCGTCCCGCAGGTCGACGATTTGCAGCGGGTCATTCTGGTAGTACGACCAGTACATCAATACGAAGCTGACGCGTGCGGCGAGCATACCCAGCAGAAACAGGGTGAACAGCACCGACTCGGGGTTCTCGCCGCCGCGCTTGGCCACCCGCCAGCCCACCAGGGTGGCGAGGATCAACGCCGTGATCAGCAGCAAGTGATTCAGGGCGATGGCGAAGGTGCCGATGGTCAGTGTCAGCATCAGAGGGCTTCCCGGGCTAGGGTCCAGCGTTGCAGGAAGGCGGCGGCGTCGACTTCGCCGGTGATGCGCTGGGCGCGGCGCTCTTCACCGTCGGGGCCGATCCAGACGAAGCTCGGCGGGCCGGGGACCTTGTAGCGGCCCAGCAGCTCGCGGCTGGCGGCGTTGTCGGCGGTGACGTCGAGGCGCAGCAGGCGCACATCCTTGAGGGCGTCCAGTACCTCGGGTTTGCCGAACACCTGTTTTTCCATGATCTTGCACGACACGCACCAGTCGGCGTAGTAGTCCACCAGTACCCATTGGCCCTGGGCCTTGGCACTGTCGAGCTGGCTTTGCAGCACGGCCGGGTCGTTGATGGTCATGAAGGCTTCGTGGGCGGTGGGAGCACCGGCTGCCCGCGAGCCGCTGTAGACCTTCAGCGGTTGCCACAGGTCGTCGCTGCCGCCGGCCGCGCCGATCACCAATACGCTGCCCCAGAGGCCCAGCACCAGCGAACCGGCACCGAACAGCATGGCGGTACGCCCGAAATCGTGGGCCAGGCGCCAGCCGCAGTAGGCCATGACCAGCGCCAGCACACCCCACAAGCCGAGCCACAGGGTTTCACCGACCACCGGGCGAATCATCAGCACGGCGGTGGCGAGGAACAGGAAGCCGAAGATGCCCTTGAGGATATTCATCCAGGTGCCAGGCTTGGGCAGGAAGCGGTTGCCCACGGTCACCAGCAGCAAAAGCGGCACACCGATGCCTATGCCCATGGCAAACAGGATCAGGCCGCCGTGCAAGGCGTTGCCGCTTTGGGCGATGTAGAGCAGGGCGCCGGCCAGGGGCGCGGTCATGCACGGGCCCACCAGCAAGCCGGACAGGGCGCCGAGCACGCCGGCGCCTACCAGGCTGCCGCCGCTTTGGTTGCGGCTGACGTTGTCCAGGCGATCGCGCAGGAAGGCCGGCAGTTGCAGTTCAAAGAAGCCGAACATCGGCAGGGCGAGAATCACAAACAACGCAGCGAAGCTGCCGAGGATCCACGGGGTTTGCAGCAGGGCGGCGAGGTTGCCGCCGAGCAGCGCAGCCAATACACCGAGCGCGGCATACACCAGCGCCATGCACACCACGTAGCTGGCGGCCAGGGCAAAGCCGCGCCGTGGGCTGGCGCCGCTGCCGACCACAAGGCCGGCGAGGATCGGCAACATCGGCAGGGAACACGGGGCGAAGGCCAGCAGCAGGCCCAGGCCGAAGAACACCAGCAGGCTCCAGCCCAGGCTGCGTTGTTGCAGGCCGCTGGCCAGGCTTTGGTCCTGGGCCTGGCCGGTGGCGGCGACGGCAGGGTTGCCGCCCAGGTCCACGGTGATCGATTGCGGCGGGTAGCACAGGCCGGCATCGGCGCAGCCTTGCCAGCCGAGCTTGACCTGGCCGGTGGCGCCAGCGGGAATCTTCACTTCCAGGCCCTGGCGATAGACTTGCTGCTCGCCGAAGAACTCGTCGCTGTGGGCTTCGCCCTGGGGCAACGTCGGCTTTTCGACCAGGCCATCGAATTTCATGCGCTGCTGGTACAGGTAGTAACCGTCGGCAATCTGCCAATACAACTGGGTTTCGCCGGAGGCCAGACGCTCGGAGGTAAAGGTGAAGGCTTTGCCTACCGGGAGGAAGTCGGGTTTGGTCTCGAATGGATTGTTGCCAGGCGCGGCCTGGGCGAATCCAGCAAACACTACCAGCAGAAAGATAAACAGATGCCGCATGATCAAGCCTTAGTTCGAAGCAAGTGGGACACACAATGTGTGGCGTTGATTAACCGATGATTAACCGGGCTATCCTAGAAAGAAGCGATTATCCGGGATTCTTGGCGTTGGCGGCATAATGCACGCTTAATCCACTGCCTTTTTAATCACCCTCACATTTTGCAAAGGGTTCACCATGCACGTACTGGTCTGTGAAGACGACGAGCTGATCGCCAGCGGTATTGTTGCCGGGCTCAGCGCCCAGGGCCTGACGGTCGAGCGCGTCGGCACGGCTGCGGCTGCCCGGGCGATGCTCAAGGTGGCGGAATTCGACGTGATGGTACTCGACCTCGGCCTGCCGGATGAAGACGGCTTGAAGCTGTTGCAGCAACTGCGCAGCCAGGGCCTGGAGATTCCAGTGCTGATCCTGACCGCACGGGATTCGGTGACCAACCGCGTCGACGGCCTGCAGGCCGGTGCCGACGACTACCTGCTCAAACCCTTCGACCTGCGCGAACTCGCCGCACGCCTGCACACCCTGTTGCGCCGGGTGGCTGGGCGCAGCGTCAACCTGATCGAGCACGGGCGCCTGACCTACAACCCCAGCAGCCGCGAAACGTTGCTGGGCGGTGAGTCGGTGGACCTGTCCCGCCGCGAGCAGGCGCTGTTGCAAGCCCTGTTGCAAAACCGTGGTCGGGTGCTCTCCAGCGAGCAGCTCAAGGACAGCGTCTACGGCCTGAACGACGAACTGGAAAGCAACGCCCTCAACGTGCACATCCACCACCTGCGGCGCAAACTCGGCAACGGCATCGTCGAAACCGTGCGCGGCCTGGGCTATCGCCTGGGCCCGGCTGACGGTGGAGAGGACGCTTCGTGATGAGCCTGCGCCTGCGGCTGACCTTCAAGCTCGGCGCAGCCTTCGTGCTGATCTGGGTCCTGGCCGCCGCGTGGATGCTCAACGACCTGCGCAACCAGATGATGTTCTCCCTCGACCAGCGCCTGGTGGCGTCGGCGCGCATGGTGGCGGGGCTGATGGAGCAGATGCCCGGCCTCTCCAGCACGGGGGAGGGCGCGCACTTCAGCGCCGAACAATTGAACGTGCCAGGCGGTATGGCGTGCCAGGTCAGTTCCTTGCGCGGCGTGGTTTTGGCCCGCAGCCACACCACGCCGGACCAGGGCCTGGAGTCGCGCAAGAGCGGCTTTCGCGACCAGATGATTGATGGTGTGGGCTGGCGCAGCTTTACCCTGTCCCGTGGCGATTTGTTTATCACCACCGCCGACCGGCAGGTGGAGCGTGAAGCGTTGAACCTGTCGATCCTGCTGGCCGCCTCGGTGCCGGTGGGCGTGGCATTGTTGGGCTGCCTGTGCCTGTTGTGGCTGGGGATCGGCCAGAGCCTGTTGCCGCTCAACCGCATGCGTGACGCCTTGATGCGCCGCAGTGCCGACTCCCTCGAACCGTTGCAGATCAGCCCGCTGCCCAGCGAACTCAAGCCACTGCTCGACACCCAGAACCAGTTGCTGCAGCGCATCGCCAAGACCATCGAACGCGAACGCCGCTTGACCGGTGACGCGGCCCACGAACTGCGCAGCCCGTTGACCGCGATCAAGACCCACCTGCAAGTGGCGCGCATGACCGAAGGCGCCGCCCGTGACCAGTCCCTGGCCCACGCTGAAGAGGGCGCCGACCGCTTGCACCGCACCCTTGAGCAGTTGCTGCTGCTGGCGCGGGTCGAAGGCAGCCTGTCGTTTGATGACGGCCTGCAATCGAGTGCCGAACAAGTTGCGCAACTGGCGATCCAGGATGCCAACGGCGGCGACAATCAGCGTATTGACCTGATCCTCGCAGACGGTTTGTCCGAAAAACCTTTGGAAATGCCGGTGGGCCTGGCCGTCGCGGCCCTGCGCAACCTGCTGGACAACGCGTTGCGCCACACCCCGGCCGATACCCGGGTGGAGCTGAGTGTGTCCAGCGCTGGCGACAATGTGGTGTTCCGGGTGCGTGACCATGGCGCGCCGATTTCCAGCGAAGACTTGCAACACTTGACCCAGCGCTTCTGGCGCAACGGCAACAGCCCGGGTTGCGGCCTGGGGTTGGCGATCGTCCAGGCCATCGTGCAGCGCTGCTCGTGCTCCCTGAAATTCGACAGCCAGGCCGATGGCATGCGCGTCGACCTGGGCATGCCGTTGCGGCGCTGAAACCTTCTTTTCACAGCACACATAGCTACCGCCATCCTCAAGCGCAACGCTTCAGGATGGCGGTCATTTTTTTGTGTTTGAACCGGCTGAATGACTCGGCCTGTGTTGAAAAGGACAGCCCCTATGTTGGTTATCGATTCCACGTATCCCGCAAACGACTTCAATGAGCGCAATGGCCAGGCCGTGCGCCAGGTGATTGTGCATTACACCGCCGCGCCCTTTGCCTCGTCATTGCGTGCACTGACCCGCGACGGTTTCAGTGCCCACTACCTGTTGGCCGACCCCCATGACGCCAGCTACCGCGCCGCCGGCTATGACGAGTTGCGGGTATTTCGCCTGGTGGACGAAGCGCAACGCGCCTGGCACGCCGGCACCAGCCACTGGGCCGGGCGCGATAACCTCAACAGCCGCTCCATCGGCATTGAAATCGTCAACCAGGCCCGGGATGACGCCGGTGTGTTGACCTTCCCGGCGTATGGCGCAGAGCAGATTGACGTGTTGATCGCCTTGATTCGTGACATTCAGGTGCGTTACCCGGCGATCGGTCCTACCGACATCCTCGGGCATTCCGACATTGCCTATTGGCGCAAGAGCGACCCCGGCCCCCGCTTGCCATGGCGCTGCCTGTTCGAGGCGGGCGTGGGGGCCTGGTATGAAGAGGTGGCCAAGATGGCCTATCAACGTCGGTTCGACATCGGCCTGCCGCCAGAGGTTGAGGTGGAGCGGGCGTTCCAGCGCTACGGTTATGCCCCGGCGAAAAATCGCCTGGGTTTCCAGCAACGTGTCCGTGCGTTCCAGATGCATTTTCGGCCCTCTGACTACAGTGGGCGGCTGGATGCGCAGACCTGCGCGATCCTGTATGCGTTGAATGAAAAATACACCGGGGTGGCCGGGTAAATCCGCTAAAGCTGTTTTTAACGACCACAGGTGTAAATCCTCCCTTCGCTGATGCGTTTCCAGAACAGGAAATCCGTGCGCGGCCCTTGGGCCTGGCGCCAACGGGTGGGCAGTTTGGTCACCATCATCAGCGTATTGAGGGATCGAGAGATGTCAGTCGCTACCAGCCGTATCGAAGAGACCCAGGCGGTCCCTGCGGAAACGCTTTACCAGTTCGATGAAACCCCGCTGCTGGCCCGCCAGCGCCAGCAGGAATCCAATGCCCGCAGCTACCCACGGCGCATTCCCCTGGCGCTCAAGCGCGCCCGAGGGATCTATGTCGAGGACGTCGAAGGCCGCAGCTTTATCGATTGCCTGGCCGGTGCCGGCACCCTGGCGCTGGGGCACAACCACCCGGTGGTGATCGATGCCATTCGCCAGGTGCTGAGCGATGAATTGCCGTTGCACACCCTGGACCTGACCACGCCGGTCAAGGACCAATTCGTGCAGGACCTGTTCGGCCTGCTGCCGCCGGCGCTGGCGCAGGAAGCCAAGATCCAGTTCTGCGGCCCCACCGGCACCGATGCGGTGGAGGCCGCGCTGAAACTGGTGCGCACCGCCACCGGGCGGAGCACGGTGTTGTCATTCCAGGGCGGTTATCACGGCATGAGCCAGGGCGCCCTGAGCCTGATGGGCAGCCTGGGGCCGAAGAAGCCACTGGGCGCGTTGCTCGGCAATGGCGTGCAATTCCTGCCATTCCCGTACGACTACCGTTGCCCGTTCGGGCTGGGCGGCGCGGAAGGGGTCAAGGTCAACCTGCATTATCTGGAAAACCTGCTCAACGATCCCGAGGCCGGTGTATTGCTGCCGGCGGCGGTGATCGTCGAGGTGGTGCAAGGCGAGGGCGGCGTGATCCCGGCTGATCTCGACTGGCTGCGCGGCCTGCGGCGCATTACCGAGCAGGCTGGTGTGGCGCTGATCGTTGACGAAATCCAGAGCGGCTTTGGTCGCACCGGCAAGATGTTTGCCTTCGAACATGCCGGCATTGTCCCGGACGTGGTCGTGCTGTCCAAGGCCATCGGCGGCAGCCTGCCGCTGGCGGTGGTGGTGTATCGCGACTGGCTCGACACCTGGTTGCCGGGCGCCCATGCCGGGACCTTCCGTGGCAATCAGATGGCCATGGCGGCCGGCTCGGCGGTGATGCGTTACCTCAAGGACCACGACATTCCCGCCCACGCGGCCGCCATGGGCGAGCGCCTCGGCGAACACCTGCGCATCCAGCAGCGCGACTTCCCGCAGTTGGGAGACATTCGTGGCCGTGGGCTGATGCTCGGTGTGGAATTGGTGGACCCCGCCGGTGCGCCTGATGCCCAGGGCCACCCGCCGGTGCATCGCCAACTGGCGCCGCTGGTGCAGCGTGAATGCCTCAAGCGCGGGTTGATTCTCGAACTGGGCGGGCGACACGGCAGCGTCGTGCGTTTCCTGCCGCCGCTGGTGATTACTGCCGCAGAAATCGACCGTGTGGCCGAGATTTTTGGTCGCGCCCTGGCGGCGTCAGTCACCAGCCTCTAATTTTTTATCGGGCTGGCACGTTCCTTCTTACATCAGCTGTGCGTGGTGCGCAGCCAGCCTTACACCGACGGAGAACAGCAATGACCTCAGTATTCGACCGCGAAGACATCCTGTTTCAGGTAGTGGTCAACCATGAAGAACAATATTCCATCTGGCCCGACTACAAGGCCGTGCCGGAAGGCTGGCGCACCGTGGGCAAGAGCGGGATGAAGAAAGAGTGCCTGGCCTACATCGAAGAAGTGTGGACCGACATGCGCCCGCTGAGCCTGCGCCAGAAGATGGATAGCCAGGCACTTGCCGGCTGACCCGGACCTCGGGCATAACACCGACTCAAATGTGGGAGCGGGCTTGCTCGCGAAGGCGTTGTTTCAGTCACCGTATGTGTTGACTGTCACACCGCATTCGCGAGCAAGCCCGCTCCCACATTTACTGTGTTTCGCCGGTGAGAGGCGCGTTACAGCGCCTTGATCACCTGATCCACATTGCCTTCCAGTTCCGCCACCGGGTCGGCGCCATCGGTGCCCAGCACCAGCAACTTCGCCCCGCCCGCCGTGACCGCCGCCTGCACTGCATCGCTTGGCTTGCGGTGATGCAGCACCACGGCCACCTCATTCTCCTTCAAGCCTTCGCTCAGTTGCTGCAACGCCTCGGGTGTCCACTCGGTATCCGCCCTTGCATCGGTGCTGACCAGCTCCAGGTTCAAGCCACTGACGAGATAACCAAAGTGACCGCTCAAGCTGGCCACCGTCAGGTTATCGGCCTTGGCCAGTCGCGCTTCGCTGTCGGCGGTGAGCTTGAGCAGGCGTTGCTTGAGCGCGGCCAGGTTGGCTTCGATCTGCGGCTTGGCCTCGGGCGCCAGGCGGCTCAGGTCGGCGGCCATCACATCGGCCATGCGCCCCATGTTGTTGCTGGCTTGCCACGGCTGGCTGTTCAGGCCGTCGGTGGCGCCCGGCTGCACGGCAATCCCCGGCAAGCCGCCGTCCACCGGGCGCGCGGCGTCGACTTCGACGATGCGGATATTGCTGCGCCGGGCCACCGGGTACAGCGGGTCGTCGGGCCACAGCGAGCGCAGGCCGATGGCTGCATCGGCGTCCAGCGCCAGGGTGTTCAGCGCCTGCGCACCGCGCCCTGTGAAATAGGCGACTTGCCGCGAGCCGGGCAGGTTGGCCGGTGCCGCGCGCTCAAGCTGTACGTCAGTGCCTTTGAGCAACACCTGCGCCAAGCCATAGGTGATCGGCAAGGCGGCGAGGACTTTTACCGGTTTTGTCGCCTTGGCCTGGTTCAAGGCAACATGGCCAACGCCTTGGTTGGCGGTGATCTGTAGCGGCTTGACGCCGTCGGCGGCAAATGCCGGTGTGGCAATGGCCAGGGCCAGAAGCAGTGGTCGAAACATCGGGCGCATTATCCAAAATTCCCTTTCAGGCTGGGGACCGTGCCGCGGGCGATGGCGGCGAGGGCGAAGGCGATACCGGCTACCAGGATGATCGCGGCACCGGACGGAATCGGCAGGTCGAAGATGATCGGCAGCAGGATCCCGCACAGGGTGCTGACGGTGGCGATCACCACCGAGATCCAGAAGAAGCCCTTGAGCGACTGGCTCAACAGGCGTGCGGCGGCCGCCGGAATCACCAGCAACGCACCCACCAGGATCGCGCCGATGACCTTGACCGCCGCCACGGTGATCAGGGTCACCAGGATCACGAACAGGTAGTCCAGGGTCTTCACCGCCACCCCGCGCACCGCCGCCAACTGCGGGTTGAAGCTGGCGAGCATGATGCGGTTGTACAGTGGCAGGGCCAGGGCCATCACCAGCGCGCCGACAATCGCCAGCACCAACAGGTCATTGCCGTTGACGGTCAGCACCGAGCCGAACAGCACGTTTTCGAGAATGTGCACGTTGATCTTGCCCGCCAGAATGAGCAGCAGGCTCGCGCCCAGGGCCAGGGACACCGAGAGGAATACGCCGATCAGCGTGTCCGGCGCCAGGCCGGTGCGGTTGCGCAAGTAGTTGAGCAGGATCCCGAACAGCAGGCAGTAGCCGAACAGGCTGCCGTAAGGCCCGGTATACGGTTCCCCCAGCAGAATGCCCACGGCCACGCCGGTCAGTGCGGCATGGCCCACGGCTTCGGAAAAGAACGCAAAGCGCTTGACCACCACCAGGGTGCCCAAACCACCCAGCACCGGGCCGATCAGCAGGCCGGCGAGCAGGGCGTTGACTACAAATCCATAGGCCAGCGCTTCCGGCAGATACCCGGAAGACGCCCAGCCCTGGACCATCAGACGAAAGGCTTCATAGCTCATAAGGCCGGGCTCCGTGGGTGGGTGGAGAACAGGGTCAGCAGGCGGTCCGGGGTCAGTGCCTCTTTCGGCGTGGCGTCGAACAGCACACGGCGGTTCAGGCCGGTGACGCGATCGGCCAGGCGGCCGACGGCTTCCAGGTCGTGTTCGATCCACAGCACGGTGATCCCGGCCTGGCGCCAATCGTTCAGCAGCCGCTCGAACACCTGGATCCCGGCTTCGTCCAGCGCCGACATCGGTTCGTCCAGCACCAGCAATTGCGGTGCCGGGATCAAGCCCTGGGCCAACAGCACCCGCTGGCGTTCACCGCCAGACAGCGCACCCATGCGCCGCTTGCGCTTGTCCTGCATGCCGACCCGTTCCAGTGCGTCGCCAATCGCGGCGGCGTAATGTTTGGACAGCCCGAGAAACGCCGGACGCCGCTGGCACATCGCGGCCATGAAATCGTCGACGGTCATCGGCAAGCCCCGGTCGAACTCCAGCGCCTGGGGCACGTAGCCGATGGTGCCGGGTGCATCCGGCCAATGCAGGCTCAACTGGCCCTGGTGCGGCGTTTGCCCCAGCAGGGTCTTGATCAGCGAGCTTTTGCCGCCGCCGTTGGGGCCCACCAGCGCATGGATGCTGCCGGGCTGCACCTGGAAACTCACTGCATCGAGGATCACCGTACGGCCCAGGGTCAGCGCGACGTTATCGAAGTCGAGGGTCGGGCCAACGCTGGCCACACTCAGGTGTTCAGCCGCCGTCATGCCCCGGACTCCTGAATCGCCCGCACCACGGTGTTGAGGTTGCCGGTCATTTCCACTTCGTATTTTTCCGCGCTGTAGTCGCCATAGGAAATATGCGACAGCGGGTACAGCTTCACCCCGGATTCACGCTGGATGGTGTCGACGTAGCTGGACGGGAAATCCATCTCCGAGAAGATCACTTTCACGTCCAGTTCCCGCAGTTGGTCGATGGTTTTCTTCAACTGGCTGGGGCTCGGCTCGATGCCGTGGGCCGGTTCCACCACGGCGGTGACTTCCAGGCCGAATTCCCGCAGCAGGTAGTCATATGCCGCGTGCACGGTGGCCACCCGCAGGTCGGGGTTGGGCGCGCTGGTGAGCTTGGCCAGGGCGTCGGCGCGCATCTGGCGCAGGCGCTTGCCGTAGGCGCGGGCGTTCTGGGTGTAGGTCTTGGCGTTGTCCGGGTCGAGCTTGCCCAGTTCCCGGGCAATGTTGTTCACCTGGGCAATCGAGGCGCTGATGGACAGGAAGGTGTGCGGGTTGACCACCTTGCCCGCACCGCGCGCAGCGTTGCCGGTGGCGGCCAGCAGCGGCACGTTGGCGTTGGCCTCGATCACCGGGATGTCCGGGCGCTCGCTGGTGGCGATCATGCGGTCGGCGAAATCGTCATGGCCGACGCCGTTGAGCACGATCACATCAAGGGTGCCGATGCGTTTGATGTCTTCGGCGCGGGGTTCGTAGGCATGGGGATTGAAACCGGCCGGAATCAGCGGGACAACTTCAGCCTTGTCGCCGACGATATTGGCGACGTAGCTGTAATACGGGTGCAGGGTGATGCCGATGCGCAGGCGCTTTGCCGGGTCGGCACTGGCGAACGGGGCCAGCAGCACGGTGATCAGGCCGACCAGCACCAGACGTAATAATGGAGATGAAATAGACATGGTCTTCTCTCGGCTGCAACGTGAATTCAGTGACGATGCTGGCGGGTGACACCGGCATCGAATTGCGCGACTACCTGCTGCCAGCCCGCGCTGATCAGCGCCTGGTCAGTGAGGTCGGTGGGGGCGGTGAGGTGGGCGCTGCGGTTGAGCCAGATATCCGGCTCGGCGCCGCGGATGCGCATCAACAGCGAACCGCTGAGGTCCGGCGTCTGGCTCAGGCCCAGATAGGCCGCGTCCAGCAACTGCCAGCGGTGGTCGCCACGGCTCACCGAACTGGCGTCCTGGGCGAAGGGCGCGAAGCCCTCTTCGGCCAGCTGTTCAGGCGTCGGCAGGGCGCTGTGTTCCTCCTGCAGCAAGTGGATTTCATCCAGGGTCACCCGCAGGTCGGCGTAGATGCCTTGCTCGGCGGCGCTGAGGTCGCGGCGGGCGTCCAGTTGGTGGCTGGGCACGGCGGCGATCTCCTGGCTTTCACCGCGCAAGGCCACCACCGTGCCGGCAACGGCGAGGATGATCAGGCACAACAGCAGGACATACAGGGTTTCGTGCCCGGCACCGGCCGGGCGCACGACTTGGGTTGTACGGCTCATTGGGGCTGGATATCCGCTTGGTCGATTTCCACCACGTGGCCGGGGCCGGCATCAAACAACACGTAGAACTCGGCGGAGGGTTTCTTGAAGGTCAGCTTCGAGTCTTCTCCCAGCTTGCCGGGCACCAGGATGGTCTCGTCGTAGCCGATCACGTCCAGGGTCACGCCGGGGGCACCGCTGCCATCAGAGAAACCACCGGTGCACTGGATCTGCTCGCCGGCGATTTCCTTGCATTCGCACATCGGGTTGTGGGCCAGGGCGACGGTACTGAAACCGGCACTGAGGATCAGCGCGCCAACGGTGCGGGCCAGTTGCGGCAAAGTCATGGTTTAACTCCTCGTTTTTTCAGCCAGTCGATGGTGGCCGGCGATGCCTGGCTCAAGGGAATGGAGGCCTGGTGCATGGCGCCGTCCCAGCCTTCCATGGTGATCCACACTTCGGCGTCCAGCGGGGTGCGCTCAGGGATCGGCAACGCGGCGCCCATGCGGTATGGGGTGCCGAAGAAAATCACCCCGGCCGCCCGCAGGCTGCGGGGCTTGCCGATACGCAGGTAGGTCGCCTTGACCTGGTCGATGCACGTGGCACACAGGGCAGCGTTGAAGGATTTCATCGGGCCTGCCGGGTCCGGGCGCGGCGGCTCGTTGCGTAGCTCGGCGAGCTTCAGGCTCCAGGGGCCGACCTGTACTTCGCCGATCTCCCGTTCGCCCAGGCCGCTGTCGCCGCGAAACAGTGCCGCGTCGGCAAAGTACTTGGGCATGAAGCCCAGGGGCACCAGCAACAGCAGGATATTGATGTGGAAGCGCCATTTGAGCCAGAAGGCCCGCAGGGGCGAGGGGGGTTGAACCGTCATGGCCTTGTTCATGGGTTGGCCTCCGTGGTCTCAGCCTGCAAGGCCTGGGTTTTCGCCGGTTGACGGGCTGCCTTGGCTTCGCGTTTCAGCGCATTGAGGGTGGCCAGAGCCGTGCGTTTGGTCCAGATCAGCAAGCCGCTCAAGACCATCATGCTCAGCACCAGGCCGAAGAAGGCCCAGATCAGCTTGATCCAGATCCCGCCAAAGTCCCCGGTGTGCAACGGGCGCATGGATTCGGTGACGAACTCCAGGGCCGAACGGTCGGACAGCAGGTGCGAGGCGGCGATTTCGCCGTTGTACGGGTTGATTTCCGCGGTCTGGAACATCAGCGGGTACCAGCCACGCCCGCCGATGCGCAGGTGGCTGTAGGCGTTGCTGGGCAGGCTCACGAAGCTGGCCTCAAGCCCGGGAATGCGCTGGGTGGCGATGTTGATCGCCTCGTCCAGGGGAATCATGGGCGCCGGTACGCCCGGGGCGGACATCGGCACTTTGTCGCGGGCAATCGCCGGGACGATTGGCTCGCTGGAAATGGTGATCTGGTTATCGCCCAGGATCGCCTGGATCAGGAACCAGGTGCCGGTGATCGAGATCACCGCGATAAACCAGATCGACCAGATGCCGCTCAACCGGTGGAAGTCGCCCCAGAAAATCCGCGCACCGTGACGAATGCGCAGGGTCGGCCTGAAAAAACCTTTCCAGAAACGCTTGTAGACCACGAGGCCGGTGACCAGCGAGGCCAGCAGCGGCAAGCCCAGCAGCGAGACCAGGTACCAGCCCCAGCTGTAGCCATTGGTGAAAGGCACCAGCCACCAGCCATGCAGGGCACGGGTAAATTGCTGGAAGTTGAACGATGGGCTGATGCCCTGGATCACCCCGGTGTATGGGTTGACGTAGACCTCCAGCGAGCGCCCGTCGGGGTAGCTGAGGTCGGCGCTGAGGGCGAAGTGCGATTCGTCCGGGCGGCTCAGGGATTCGACGATCACCTGGGGTTCGGCGCGCTTGATGGCGCCGATCACCTGGTCGTAGGTGAGCGGTTCGGCATCGTCCGACGGCTTGCTGGCGCGGATGTCCGGGTTGGCCAGCCAGACGATCTCCTGGCTGACCACCGCCAGGGTGCCGGTGACGCAGACGATCAGCACAAAGAACCAGATGGGCAATGCCAGCCAGCTGTGCACGAGAAACCAGAGTTTTGAGCGTGACTTCTTCGACATGTGAATGAGGGTCTTGATCGGAGGGAGGCGGTAAAGGCCCGGAAAACGCCACCCGTAGCTTTTGCTGACGCGAGCGGCTGTATCTAAGTTAAGACGGATGAGAAACACAAAACCCTAAGGCGGATATGAAAGTAAATGTTTCAGATACGCATTCATGCAACACGAAACATGTTCCGAGCCATCACCAAGGCGGGATTGATGGGGCGGGGGCGCTGCCTATGATGGGGTCATACCGTTGAGCGAGCCCCATAATGACTTCTACCAGAACCCTCTACGACAAACACATCGATTCCCACACGGTGTGCCGCCTGGATGACCAGGGCCATGTGCTGCTGTACATCGACCGCCAGGTGATCAATGAATACACCAGCCCGCAAGCTTTCAGCGGCTTGCGCGAGGCGGGCCGTGGTGTGTGGCGGCCCGGTACGGCGCTGGCGGTGGTCGACCATGTGAATCCCACCACGCCCAAGCGCATCGCGACCATGCCGGATGCGGGCGGCGCGCGCCAGGTGTCGTACCTGGCGGAAAACTGCCGGGATTTCGGGATCGAGCTGTTGGATATCCTCGACAAGCGCCAGGGCATCGAACACGTGATCGCCCCGGAGCAGGGTTTTATCCTGCCGGGCATGGTGATCGCCGCCGGCGACAGCCACACCACCACCTACGGGGCCTTGGGCGCGTTCGGCTTTGGCATTGGCACTTCGGAAATCGAGCATTTGCTGGCCTCGCAAACCCTGGTCTACAAGCGTCTGAAAAGCCTGCGTGTGACCGTGGACGGCGAACTGGCCCGTGGGCTGACCTCCAAGGACGTGATCATGGCGCTGATCGGCAAGATCGGTGCCTCGGGTGCCACCGGCTACGCCATTGAGTTTTGTGGGTCGACCATCGATGCCCTGAGCGTCGAGGCGCGCATGACCATCTGCAACATGGCGGTGGAAGCCGGTGCACGTGGAGCCTTCATGGCGCCGGACGAAAAGGTCTTCGCCTACCTCAAGGGCAAGCCACGCGCGCCGAAAGGCGAGTTGTGGGAACGCGCCCTGGTGGGCTGGCGCCAACTGCACTCGGATGCCGACGCGGTGTTCGACCTCGAAGTGCAACTGGATGCCAGCGCCCTTGAACCGATGGTCACCTGGGGCACCAGCCCCGACCAGGCCGCGCCCATCGGTGCCCGAGTGCCGGACCCGCAAGACATCAGCGACCTGATCCTGCGCCAGGACATGCGCCGTGCCTTGAACTACATGGGCCTGGAAGCGGGCATGCCGTTGAGCGACATTGTGATCAGCCACGCGTTTATCGGCTCCTGCACCAACGCCCGCATCGAAGACCTGCGCGACGCCGCCAGCGTGGTGCGCGGCAAGCACGTGGCCGACCATGTGCGGGCGATGATCGTGCCGGGCTCCACCGAAGTGCGTGACCAGGCCGAAGCCGAAGGCCTTGCCGCGATCTTTATCGACGCCGGGTTTGAATGGCGCCAGTCGGGCTGCTCGATGTGCCTGGCGATGAACGACGACGTGCTGGAGCCGGGCGACCGCTGCGCTTCCAGCACCAACCGCAATTTCGAAGGCCGCCAGGGCGCGGGTGCCCGCACGCACCTGATGAGCCCGGCCATGGTCGCCGCTGCGGCCATCACTGGCCGGCTGACGGATATTCGCCACTTTGGAGACCGCACATGAGCTTGCAACCCTTCACTCGGATCACCGGCAAGGCGGCGCCGATGCTGGCGGCCAATATCGACACCGACGTGATCATGCCCAAGCAGTTTCTCAAGGGCATCGACCGCAACGGGCTGGATCGCGGGTTGTTCTTTGATTTGCGCTTTTTGCCCTCGGGTGAGCCTGACCCGCAATTTGTGCTGAACCAGCCGGCCTGGCAGGGCGCGAGCTTTATGGTAGTGGGGCCGAACTTCGGCTGTGGGTCCAGCCGGGAGCATGCGGTGTGGGGCTTGAAGCAGATGGGTATTCGCGCGTTGATCGGCAGCAGCTTTGCGGGGATTTTCTATGACAACTGCCAGCGTAACGGGGTGTTGTTGATCACGCTGGAGGAGGCTGTGTTGCAGCGGTTGGGGCAGATGGTGAGTCAGCCTGAGCAGGCGCAGATCAGTGTGGACCTGGAGGCGCAGGAGATCCTTTTGGCGGACGGGCAGGTGATTGCGTTCCAGATCGATACGTTGCGCAAGACTGCGTTGTTGTTGGGGTTGGATGCTATTGGCACGACGTTGCAGCGCAGTGAGCAGATCAAGGCGTTTGAGCGGGAGCATCTGGCGGCCAATCCTTGGCTCGGGTGATGGGGCTGTAGTTGCAGGTTGGCTGCTGCGCACTGCCTGCGTTCGGCCTCGGGCTGAATGGGGCAGTCAGATCAAAATCAAGAGCACAGCGGCCTCCCGGCCGGCTTGAGTGTTAAAAGCAAAAGCAAAGACCAGAGCGAAAACAGATCTGCTTTTCTGTGGGAGCGGGCTTGC